>JALTEW010000226.1 GCA_027073795.1 bacterium
CCTCGGATATAACAAATGAGTCGTTCAGATGGCAAAGCCACTGAACTCTGACCTTGCCCTGAGGGCAAGGGTTTCTATGATAGACTAAAGCCTCTTTAAAGTATTTCTTCCCTCTTTCTTTGTTGTTTAAAATAAGTGATTCCCCTCGGGTTTCCTCAAACTCACCCATTTCCTGTAAAACAACACTTTCCACTTCCAGTTTTCCGGCGAGTTTAACAAGATCAGGAAATTCATGGATATTACGTTGCATCCCCACAAAGGCAAATTGAACAGAAGGCCTCTGCTTCCCTTTTGCCTTCTTTATTTTCTGAAGCTTTTTTATCTGTTTTTTCAATTTCCTGAAATTCCCCCCCACTCTTATCGACTTGTAGGTCTTGGGAGTCGCCGCATCTATAGAAATCGTAAGATGGTCCAAACCTATCTCCACAAGCTGCTCGGAGATTTCAGGGGTTAACAAGGTTCCATTGGATATTGTTCTTACCTCGCAATCGGCTTCCTTTGCCAATTTTAAAATCCTCATATAAACCTCTGGGTGCAAAAAAACCTCGCCCCATAACCCACTCAATTGCAGGATTTTAATTTGGGGAAAAATTTCTTTTTCTACTTTCTTAACTACTTCCTCACTAATAACCTGATTAGGTTTCGTGTTTACACATCCCACCGTTTTAGGACACATCCAACACTTCAAGTTACAATAGGAGGTCATCTCCAATGTCAGCCTCTCAGGAAATTCGATCTCATCGGCTGTCATTTCACTAATAAATTCCGGTTGGTCATCCAAAATTAGTTCTTCCATTTAAAAAGCTCCAAAACTCAAGCTTTATATGTCTATATCCCCGCTGAAGGGCATGAAGCATTCTCTGAATCGTTCAAAATCAGGAAAACTTTTTACATCTAAACCCGAATCCCAAATCAATATTTTGGGTTTGTTATCAATATATTATACCATACATGTGCCATCACGTCATAACCCCAGTCATTTGGATGATTGCCCCCATGCCGGTCCATCATATCGCAGGTAAAGGTTTTTGCCATGTCGGCAATGGTTACTTTCATCTCCTGACCAAGAACCGAGCGTATCGCGGCGTTACGATCATTGATATTCTTTTCATAAAAGGGTTCCCATTTTTCATGACAAAAAGGGGTCAAGGTCGCCACAATTGGAACTGCTTTATAGGCCCTGATCGTATTTACGATGTATTTCATAATCTCAATATAATGGTTTACATCATAAGGGTTTTCTTCCACGTCATTCGCGCCAATCAAGACAAGAACATGCGTTGGATGATATTTTTCAAGGTTTCTAACCAGGTTATTCGCAACATCAATGGTATGAGCGCCACTTATTCCGAGGTTGATAACATTCTTTCCAAGCAAACGAGATAACTTAGGGACATACCCTTCAGAGTGGGGGTCATCGGCACTATAGCCAACAGTAATACTGTCTCCCAGCGCAATGACTTTCCATGTTGATGGGTTAGGCGGCGGTGGAGGTGGTGGAGGGGCTGGCGTGCCTCCCCCGCTGCCGCCTCCACAACTGAGAATCAAAAAAATAAAGCTTGATATTATAATCCAAGAAAAAATGTTCCCCTGTTTTTTCACTCTTGTCAAATTCATCTCCGACCTTCTAATATTGGGGGTTTTTCATCAATGTGTCGTACCAGATTTGCGCCATTACTTCATATCCCCAACTGTTTGGATGATGCCCGCCATTGTATTCCATCATGTCACAGGTAAAAACGGCTGCGAAATCAGCCAGCGTGACAGACATCTCCTGCTCCAAGTACTTGTGTAAAGCCGCGTTTCTGTCATTGATATTCTTTGTATAGTAATCCTCTCCGAATTCATGGCAAAAAGGGGTTAATGTACCGACAATCGGAATCGCTTTATAGGCGCGGATCGTTTTCACGATATACTGCATTACGTGGATGTAATGGCTGACGTCATAAGGAAATTGTTCAACATCATTCGCGCCAGCTAAAACCAAGACGTGTGTTGGGTGATACTTTTCAAGGTTATCAACCAGATGATCTGCAATATAATCACTCCTTGCACCAGGTACTCCCAGGTTGATTACGTTAATTCCCAACATTCTGGACAATTTAGGGACATACCCCTCTTCATGAGGATTATCATGGTTGATCCCATAGGTAATACTGTCTCCCAGTGCTATAACCTTCCACGTGGACGGGTCCGGTGGAGGGGGAGAGGGAGGCGTTGGCGTAGGAGAGGAACCACCTCCTCCCCCACCACAGGACAAGAAGAACAAAAAAAGGACCGCCGTAATAAAGAGAAAAAAACGCCTATTTCCGGTTATTTGTTTTTTCATCCCTCCGCCCTTTATTAGAAACATTTCATTTTATCCTAAAAAACTCCACATAGTCAAGGCCAAGGCCCCACCAG
>JALTEW010000227.1 GCA_027073795.1 bacterium
GATTACGATTTAAATTTTAACCCCAAACAACTCTACACCCTGGCCCTGGATCGCCTCATGGAAAAGGATGAGCAGGCAACCCGCCTCTTCCTCCCCTTCCTGGACCACCTCCTGACAGTCGAGGGCAAAAATGGTTTCAACCCTGAGATGATGATCCGGCATGCCCTTTCAGGCCTAAGAACCATCGGGATAAATCTTCCACTTCATCGGCTCGACCCAACCTTTGATTTCGACGAAAAAACCGAATGGCAAAGGACCTCCACCCATCTCGAACATCTCTATCATATGCTCGGGGAGATCCAGACCACACACCACTGCTTCAAATCAAACATTGTCAAACCTGCAAAACACCTGAAGGACCTTGAATCCAAACGAATTCCCAGCTGGCTCATTGAGGGAAGAAATGTCACCTCGCTCTTGAGAAAAGGCCCCCATCCCGATCTCTCGCCTCTCCAGCGTCTCATGTCGGAGACACGGGAGAAAGTCCATTCCTATCTCACTGGCCTGGAAATAAAAAAATTTGCCCGGCTCCTGAAGGTCTTTCAGGAAACTCAGAAGGAAGAGGCCCTGCTCTACCGGGAACTGAACCTTTTTGACGGATCGAAACTCCCTGAAAAGGTCCAGGAACTGCTTCCCCCAGGCAGCGACACCATACCAGCCGCCTTCTGCAGGCTCGGGGAAAGATACAGCCATTACCTCATCGATGAGTTCCAGGATACCTCCAGAAGCCAGTGGGAAGGGATAATCCCCCTGGTGGAAAATAGCCTCGCCGAAGGTGGCTCGCTTTTCTACGTAGGGGATGCAAAACAGGCCATCTACGGATGGCGGGGGGGGGATTATAAACTCATCAATGATGCCCTAACCTATCTCCCGACTCATTGGGAAGAAAGGGTTTACACAGACAGGCTCACTACAAACCGGCGCTCCCGTCGCGTCCTGGTCACCTTTTTCAATACCTTCTTCAATACCAAAGCGTTTGATAAAATCTTCCCTGACTTCTCTCACGATCCGGACCTGTTGAACGATTTGGGAGATATCTATGGAAACAGCCGACAAGAATTCCTTCCCGATGCCGAGGGTGGCTTCGTACAGGCTTACTTTTTCCCCATCTCGAAGGACGCCCATGAACCTCATGAGGAACTTAAATCATCCTTCCTCAAACACCTCCGCGAAATACGCCAACGATACGACGACGGGGAAATCCTCATCCTCGGGAGGAGGAATGAAGACATCGAGGAAATCGCCGGTTGGTTGTTTGAAGGCCCTGATTCTATCCCGTTTGTCACAGAGCAATCACTGAAATTGTTTAATATCCCCCTTGTTAAATCATTACTCAATCTCCTTTCTTACCTTTCGCTCCCCTCTGGCAGGGGCCCCTTTCTGCACACCCTCATCCAGGATAAACTTCTGGGGGTCCTTTCCTCACAATCCGCGGAAGAAATCCTCGGCCGACACCCTTCAGATACATCTTTCGAAGATTTTTTCCGGTCCACCTATCCTGATCTGGATGCCCACACCCTTGCTCCCCTCCGGCGGCTATCTACTCTTTTAAGCCCCTACGAACTCCTAAGGGAAATCATCGCCCGGTTCGAGCTTGAAGCAAAATTTCCTGATAGCCTCTCTATCCTCGAGAGGCTATTGGAGCAAACCCTCATCCAGGAACAAAAAGGGGTAATCTATCTGCACGAGATGATTGAGACATTTTATAAAATGGCAGATGAAACCCGGCTCGTTCTTCCGGAAACGCCTGATGCCATACGTGTCATGACCATTCACAAGGCTAAGGGGCTCGAGGCAAAGGTTGTCATCCTCCCTCTCCTAACATGGCGGATGAATCCCCAGCGTATCGATACAATCTTTGAAGTTGAACCGGGAAGATATGCCAGACTCTCCAGGACCTTGTGCCAGTCCCACCCCCCGGCAGAAACAAAAAGGCGCGAAATCGAACGAAGGGTTTTCATTGAAAACTTCAACCTCCTCTACGTGGCCATGACCCGCGCGAAAGAGGCACTTCACATCTTCGTCCCCCTTGAAAAAGGGGGCCGGACTATCGGAGAGATCTTCCACCGCCTCTGTCAGCACCACGGATATATCAGGGAAGGCGAGAGGATCTTTCAGCTTGGGGAATCCCACGCCACACGAAAGAGGGAAAGAAAGGTCACGTCGCAGGTCAGCAAAAAACCTGTTTTATCCCAGTCAACCAGCCACATCCGCTCCCACCTGAGGATAGAAACGGAAGAGGAAGAAACCACCTGGATGGAAGAAACCGCCCGGCGGTCTGGAACCCTTGCCCACCTGACATTAAGCTACATCACCTCCCTGCCTTCCCTTGCTCATGCGGAAGACACGGCAAGGGATGCGCTCGCCCGGGCATATGGGATACTGGGACACCCTCCTGACCCTGAGATGGAAATACACTTGATGAATCTTGTCAAAAACACCTTGCGGAACCTAAAGGAATATTTCATCAACATTGAAAGAGTCTGGACGGAAAAAGAGTTCGTCTCGGACCGGGGTGAGGTTATCCGGATCGACAGGATGGTTCAACGGGATAACGACTTCTTTGTAATCGAGTTTAAAACAGGGAAAAAGGAAAACGGCCACTTGAGCCAGGTCAGGCGGTATATGAGAATGATAAGGCCTTTCACAGGAAACCAGAAAGTCAGCGGGGTTCTTTATTATCTTGAATCCGGAGAATGCATCCATGTCTGAAATCCTCGCCGTTGACGTTTCCACGGATTTCATTGGCGCTGTCGCCGACCACGTTCGGAAACGATTCGAAAAAGGGACCCAGCACCTGACTGTCCTTTTTCCCAACCGACGTGCCGTTCGATTTTTCGAGGCCCGGCTCGTTTCACCATTGCTCCTCGACATCGAGGTATACGCCCTCGAGGATTACGCCTTGAAAACTGTTTCAGCCCTGTCCGTCCCCCCACCGGCCTTCCAGATGGATATGGACAGGTACTTTATGCTGCACGACATCCTTCAACACCACCCGTTCCTCTATCAACACCTGGGCGGTAGTGTGGAACATGTCTTCCCTTGGTGTATCCATCTGTCCAACCTTTTCGATGAATTTGATCGTCATCTTATCTCCACAGTCGCTCCCCTTCAATACATCGAAGAGGTTGTGCCACAGGCACGTGAAATCCTTCTTCACCTTGATACCCTCTATAAAGGCTACCGCGAAAACATGGAGAGGGCCAATCTCACCTACCATGGAGATATCTTTCGCCGGCTGAACTCCCTGAAAGAGTCACTGACCGGGACATTCATCCTCGCTGGATTCTCACTGCTGACCCGTGCTCAGAAGGCCTTTTTCACCTATCTGCTCAAAAACCGGGAGACAACTATCCTTTTTCATACAGACCTAACTGGGCGTCACAAGGGTATAAACCCCTACCGGATTTACACCTCCTGGATGAACAGCACGTATTGGGGGGAAAAGCCCGCTCCCTACCCAGCCAAGCTACGAGAGCCCCCCCCCTCCCGCACGGTCTTCTTCGAATCTTTTGATTCTCACGCCGAAGCCCACCAGCTTGTGGATACCCTGCAGCGTGTTCTTGATAAAACACGCCCCATTCGGTCTCCCCTCGAAGTTGGGGTCGTTCTGCCAGACAGTCAGGCCCTTTTCCCGGTTATCTATCCCCTAACATCGCTGGAAACTCCTATGAACGTCACACTCGGGTTTCCGTTTGAAAGAAGCGTATTTTATACCCTCTTATTAACCCTGATCAATCTGGTTCTGACCCGACACGCGACAAGGGGGTTTTATCATATCCCCTTCGTCTCCTTCCTGTCTCACCCGTTCATTCAGTCACTGGTGATAGATGGCACCCCGTTTGCCGAAACATCGCGTCGATTGCAGGACGAAATCATCCGGCATAACCTCCCCTTCATCAAACTTGACGACCTGAAGAACACAACCGACTTATCCATTCCCGACCTTAAATTGTGTGAGAAGCTACACGCCCGAATTCTCCTGCCTTTCAGTAGGGCCCGAACCATGTTCGAAGCCGGCGAAGTTTTGGAACGGCTTATCAGAGGTTTCAAAGAAGCCGTTTCATCCGACCCGGACTTCATGCTCGAGCGACAGATGATTCAAAACTTCCTTGATAAGGTCATGCCCCATTTTACGCTTGCGAAAACATCAAAAAGAAGGCTTCCTTCTCCGGAAATCCTCTGCAGAACTCTCAGACATCTTTTAATCCCTCTTCATATCCCCTTTGAAGGAAACCCCCTCGAAGGGCTTCAAATCATGGGGATGCTCGAGTCTCGTCTTCTGAATTTTACCCACCTCTTTGTCCTCGATGTCAACGAGGGAATCCTCCCACGCCCCATGAAAATCGATCCCCTGCTCCCTCCTTCCCTGCACCCACTCATAGGGCTTCCCTCCGTAAAGGAACGTGAGGCCTTGTTTCAATACCACTTCTTCCGCCTTGTTGACAGCTCCAAAAACGCATATATCTTCTTTCAAAAGGGGGAAACCGGTGAGGACAAAAAGATTCGGAGCCGGTTTGTGGAACAACTGCTCCTTGAAGTGGAAATCAAACAGAGCAAAAGAAAACAAACCGGTGACATTGATAGATTAGAAACCTCATTGATACACACTTTTCCCCTCCAAATCCCGCCTTTTCCAAAACCGGAGGTTCCCAGAAAACCATCCTTCTTTAATGTTAGGCTTGAGAAATGCCTTACAGGCGGCATATCCCCGACCCTGTTGGATGAATACCTCCATTGCCCGTATCGTTTCTACCTCCATAGAATCCTGAATATGGAAGAGGAAACCATCGTTCAGGAACAACAAGATCCCCTGAATGTGGGCAAAATAATCCATGGCATCCTGCAGCATGCCTTCATGGACTGTATCGGCACTAATCTGACACGTCCCCTTCTGAAAAAAACGCTTCAAAAAACCCTAAACCAAATCGCTCCTTCCCTTCGAACAACCTTCCCCACGCTGTCCCCTCTACGCATTCGGTTGCTTGAGCACCTCGTCCATCATCGTATTAATGCCTTCTTCACATACGCGGAAAAGGACCTGGAAACATACCATGATATCAGGATTATTGATATTGAAAAAACCATGACTGCTGAATTGGAAGGGTATGTCCTCAAGGGAAAGGCAGACAGAATCGATGCCATTCACGAAACGCCCGATTCCCCTCAATCCTTTAGGATTATTGACTACAAAACCGGTCAGTCAGCTCGGACACCTTCGAAAGACTTCCTGAAATTTTTTAAAAATTTCGACCTGTCGGATTATACAGGAAAGGCCCTTTCAGACCTCAGGAAGCGCCTCGGTTCCATACAGCTTCCCCTGTACACCTATCTTTTCAAGAAAACCTCCCCTCTGAATGGCGCCGCAGGGGTCGACGCAATCCTTCTCACCCTTGGGAAGGCAGGGGGAAACATTGCCTCAAAACCCTATCATGGAGAGCGTATCCCCTCTGAAATAATAGAAACCCTGATGCTCTACCTCATCCATCACATGAGGCATTCAGAAAGGCTCATCCCGATTGACAGTTCCCACTGCCCCTATTGCCCGTATATCAAAGTCTGTAAACACACGCTTCATTCAAAGGCTTCTCTACCATGAAAAAGGTGGAAAAAAAGCGCAGGACGTCCCAGCGTTCAAATCCCCCACGACGGGGGCTTACCCTGGAAGAAATGTGCAAAGAGAAGCTCCACCATAAAGGGGATGGAAGGTTTGAAAACCCCTGGAACCCCTTGGACGCGCGGACACTGGGGAATGTTATTCGATGGAAATTAGAGAGGAACTCCTATAATTATCAGCCCCGTGGGGTCATACCACACGTTTATCCCGTGGATCTTGATGAAATCTTCAAGGCAGACCTGACCGTGACTTACCTGGGTCATGCTACATCACTTATCCAGATAAATGGGGTCATCCTTATCACAGATCCTGTCTTTTCCGATCTTTCTGTCTATCTGCGAAGAAAAACCAGGCTCCCCATCACCAGAAAGGCATTGAAAGACCTCACGCATGGGGTTCTCATTTCTCACAACCATTATGACCACCTAAGCATGAAAGCCGTCAGGTATCTACGTGGCAAAACCTTTATCGTTCCCCTTGGATTCGAACGCTACTTCCGATCGAAAAAATCAGCCAACCCCCTCTGCCTGGACTGGTTTGATGAAATGACCTACAAAGGGCTCAAGATTACCTTCCTCCCATCCCAACACTGGTCACGCCGAACGCTCCGGGACACAAATCGGACGCTCTGGGGGGGATTTCTCATCGAGGGACAAGCCGGCAGTGTTTTCTACTCTGGAGACAGCGGATATTTTCAGGGGTTCAAGGAGATTGGGAACCGATTCAGAATTGATGTCGCCATTCTCCCCATCGGCGCCTTCGCGCCACGCTGGCTTATGAAACCCGTCCATCTCTCCCCCTATGAAGCCGTCAAAGCTGCCCTCGACCTGAAGGCATCCACCCTAATTCCATGTCACTGGGGAACCTTCCAGATTTCGGATGAGCCCCTCTTGCTTCCCATCCAGCTCCTTACAAGGATTAAACATGAGGTATCTCCCCCCGTTGAAATCATCCCCCTCATGCCGGGAAAAACTTTCAAAGGGCAGAAAAAAGTCAAAAAGTAAGGCTTGAGTTTTTCAAAAGACTATTATATGAATTATATGTTATAGCCTTTTACAAAGATTGTTAAGGAATAAGTGATGGCAAAATCTATCAAAAAACATCACGATTATATTGAACACATCGCATCTTCCAGAAAATATATTGGAATTAGGTCATGGACATTAAGCCCGAGCAGAATCCGGGAGTTCGATCTCTACATCTTTCACCTCGATCACTACAACATTCCCCGATACGTCCTTTACCGCGGGAAGACAATGCCCCTGACAAATTCCCACATCAAACATGTCGAATCCCTTTCAAAAAAACTTTACGTCAAGAGAAAGGAATATAAGGCATACCTTCAATATGTAGAACAGCGTCTCCACGATGTTTTAGGCCGCGAGGTACCTGGACTGAAAGGCCAGGAGAAGCAGGAGCTAGTTTACGAAACGGCTGTCAACCTCACCATCGATCTTCTCGACGACCCGCGGTCGGGGAACAATATCGATCGGGCCAGTGATTTTGTGCAGAATATCATCACGTATATTACAAAACGCCCGGATACCGCCTTTTCACTGATCGATGTCCTCTCTATCGACTACTATACCTACACCCACTGCGTCAATGTAGCCGTTCTGTCCCTGCTCTTTGGGTCCTATATCGGGCTGGACGAAAAAAAACTAAAGGAATTAGGGGTTGGGACTATCCTTCATGACATCGGAAAAATCAGGGTCGGAGAATCCATCCTTAAAAAGCGGGGGCCTCTCAATGAAGAAGAATGGGAAATTATGCGGAAACACCCCGAATTTGGAATTGAGATCCTGGAGGGAAAACCCATTCCGGAGAGCGCCAAGTATATTATCCTGCAACACCATGAACGCTGTAATGGAACCGGTTACCCTCGGGGGCTCCTGTCACAGGATATCCACTTCTTCAGCAAAATCGCTATGATTACGGATTGTTTTGACGCCCTCACCACAATTCGCCCCTACCAGCACGCCTTCAGTCCCTACGAGGCTCTGTTGAAGATACAGGAATTCCAGGCAGATTACAAGCTCCGGGTGGTTAGAAAGCAGGCAAGCATGGGGATTCACCCCGATATTACAATCGACGATTCCTTTGATCCCGCCCTGTTCGAACAATTCATCCTGTTTCTTGGGCCCAAAGGCAGATATGAGCGCCTTATCAAGAGCCGGAAGGGAAGCCATATCGACCTTCTGATGAAAGAAAGCCTGATCGGGGTATAAACGTCACTTATCCATTGAGATCTTCCTTTGAAAACCTTAGGTATCAGGTTAAAATATCTAGTTTCTCGGAACGATGACCCAACAATTCACCAAATCAGAAAAAATCATTTTCAAAAGCAGTGATGGCCTCTCCCTGACAGGAGAAATCAACAAACCCTCAAGCCCTGTGGTGGGAACTATCGCTCT
>JALTEW010000228.1 GCA_027073795.1 bacterium
TCGACATTCTCTTTTAAATAAATTTTACCCTCGGGATCCGGGCCATTGAGTATAATTTACCCGTCCCTGGGATCCCATCTTTTACTTTGAGCCTTGAGCCTTGAGCTTTCAGCTTTGAGCTGTTTCCCCGGCAAGTTATGCACTTAAAACTTAAAAATGAAGATTGGCTCATGGGGCATAGGTGACAGTGCTTATTTTTCTATGGTCTCTGTGTCTCGAGCGAAGCGGGGGTGAGAAAAAAGAATAAATAACTCTGGCAGAACGCCTCGGCTTTGATATGAAACTTGTTCTCTACAGCGGAGGTAGGCTCTCAAGGCTGTCCTGTCCTGGCTCTCCCCTGATATTATCCCGGATGATCTGTGTTCATCTGTGTAAATCCGTGTCCCATTTTTTCTACGAACACATATGAATGCGGATTCCGCGGATAGCAAAGGACCCCGGGGATGCCCCCAGGGTCCTTGAAATACTCATCTTCAGAAAAGGAATCAGTTTCCTTCATCCACAGTAACCATTGAGCGGATCCGCTCCAGCTTTTTCATCCCGATTCCCTTGACATTCACCAGTTCATCCACGCTGTGAAACGCCCCATGTTTTTCCCGGTATTCCACTATTCTTTCCGCTGTTTTGGGACCCACGGAGGAAAGGCCCTGGAGTTCCGCCACAGTAGCCGTGTTAAGATCAATCTGCCCCGCTCCCTGAACCTGCAGAGGCATTGCCAGACACATCAGAAAAGCCATAAAAACCAAGAAATTAATCACAGTTCTCTTAACCATTTTCCACCTCCATAACTGGGAAAGTCTGTAAAAATTTGCCTTAAGTTACGTTCAATGTCGGTTCCTGTTAATAAAAACTTAAATCTTATCTCCCACTCTACACTAATTTAGCAAGTGGTAGGTGTCTCACTTACATTGACACAGATGGAGGGGTGATCGTGTATCCGTGGTTCGCGCTGTAAGCGCCTATTTGCCCCTCCCTTGCAACTATCCGGTATGCAATTGAAAATAAAGGTTGGCTCATGGGTGACATTACTTGTTTCTCCGGGGCCTCTGCATCTCTAATGAGCGAAGCGAATGGGCGTGAGAAAAAGTCTGTTTATTACCGATTTCGGCCTTGGGCCGAAATCGGCAGAAGTGCTACGCCGGGCTGGGCTTTCATCCTATAAGTATTGCGCTTTTCCTGTAATTTTGATATGCAGTATACCAAAATTACAGGAAACAGGGGGCCATGAGGTATAAACACAGGCTTGTTGAACAAAAGGTAGCGGATCTCTTCCAGCACTTTCCGGCGGTCGCAGTGGTAGGAGCCAGGCAGGTGGGAAAGACTACCCTTGTGGAGCATCTCTTCAAGGACCAAATTTCTGTCACAACATTTGATCCTGTTGTTGATATTGGGGGAGCCCGCGAAGATCCGGATTTTTTTCTTCAAAACATCTCAACCCCCGCCTTCCTCGACGAGGTCCAGTATGCGCCCGAGCTTCTCGGTGCACTCAAGCGCAGAATAGATCGGGAAGGGAAAAACAGTTTATTCATATTGAGTGGTTCACAAAACCTGTCTGTCTTGAAAAATATTTCAGAGTCTCTGGCCGGCAGGGTGGCCATCATTCAGCTCTTACCCATGTCGCGCAGGGAAATAAGGGCAGAGCCTTCCGGAGGATTCTTAGAGAATTGGCTGTCCGCTTTAAAGATAGATCATCACGCCCTTTCTGCTCCTGACACCGTATCGGTATTCCCATTGATCTGGAGGGGAGGTTATCCAAAAGTCATGGAACTGCCGGACAATCTGATCCCTCACTTCTGGCAATCTTATTTACAGACATACATAGAAAGGGATGTGAGAACTGTTGCAAACATAGGCTCTCTCCAAACCTATGGCAGCTTCATTGGACTTTTGGCGGCCTTGACTGCACAGGAAATCAATTTCAATCAGCTCGGAAGAGAACTTGGAGTAACCAGAAAGACCGCCAAGGCCTGGACAGAGATAGCAGAGGCAACATTTCAGTGGGTCTCTATCCCGGCCTTTTCGAGGAATCCTGTTAAAAGAATTGCTGGCAAAAAGAAAGGTTTTTTTACCGATACCGGTTTTATCTGTTATTTACAGAGAATATCAGCCCCAGAGGTAATTGGAAATCACCCGATGAAAGGCAGGCTTTTTGAGACCTACGTTTTTATGGAAATTCTAAAGAGCTTGCAGAGACTACCCATGGTGCCCAACCTTTATCACTTCCGTTCCTATTCGGGAGCCGAGGTAGATCTTATCTTGGAATTTAATGGCAGGTTGTTCCCCGTAGAAATCAAAGCCAAAACAAACCCGAGCAGAAAGGATATCAGGGGATTTGCCGCCCTTAAAAATCATTTTCCCCAGGAAGATGTTCATAAGGGGCTGTTGATATGTGCTA
>JALTEW010000229.1:0-811 GCA_027073795.1 bacterium
CCTTTTCCATCTCCATGGCCAGCTGGGGGTCAAATTCCCCCTCCGCAAACTCCCGCGCCGCCTTCACGATCTCTTTCTGTTCCAGGTTCAGTTCAAAGTCCATGGCTCCTCCCGTTTGCTTGGTTCTAAGTTTTAAGTGATTAAGGTGTTAAGTGTTAAGTTCTAACCTCATGCCTAAAACTTAAAACCTAAATCTTTGCGTTCTTCGCGGCTTTGCGTGATCCACCAAGAAACCACCCTCCAACTCCCTCCTCATGCCACGTTCGCCAGGACGTGGACATCTTTTTCCTGTTTTTCTTTGCGTGCCTCTCAATTTTGTATGAACCATGGATGGTTTCGATCCCCTTTCATTTCTCACGCGAAGGCGCAAAGACGCCAAGTATTTTATATTAATTAATTTATTTTTTTCTTTGCGTGAGCCATCAAACTCCCTTCTGCTTTGAGCTTTGCCCCTTCCATCTATCCCTTCATCTCTTTCACTTTCTCCGTCAAGGTCGGAACTACCTTGAACAGGTCATCCACAATCCCGTAGTGGGCAATGCCAAAGATAGGCGCCTTCGGGTCCTTGTTGACGGCAATAATCGTCCCCGCATTCTTCATCCCCGCCTGATGCTGAAAGGCCCCACTGATCCCCAAGGCAATATAGACCTTCGGCTTGACGGTCTTGCCAGAGGTCCCTACCTGACGCTCCTTCGGCAACCACTTCTTGTCCGCAACAGGACGGGAACAGGCCACCACACCCCCCAGAACATCCGCCAACGCCTCGGCCACGGGGATGTTGTCCGCATCCTTGATCCCCCGACCAATAGAT
>JALTEW010000229.1:821-7994 GCA_027073795.1 bacterium
GTCTACATCCCCCACGGCAGCCTCCAGATACTCTACAAAGGTCCGAGCCGCAAAATCCCCCTTAACCACCCCGGTGATCTCCTGCACCTCACCAGAAACGGTGGGGATGTCCTCGGCAGGAAAGGCCCCCGCCCGAACGGTCAGTAACCTCTTGTCAGCGGGCTTCAGGGATACCTTCGCATTGACTTTGCCACTGTACATCTGGCGGATGGCTATCAGACTCCCGTCTGCTACCTCAATATCCACGACGTCGGTGGTAAAGGGAATCCCCCATCTAACAGCAACCGCCGGCGCCAGGTCCATCCCAAAGGCGGTCTGCCCCATCAGGATGAGCTGACACGCCACACTCTTAAAGATGCCCTCAAAGGCCGCTTGATACCGCAAGGGCTCAAACTCCTTCAATGCGGAATCAAGATAGGCCACGGTGCGATGCGCATGAGGGGTGATTTTGTCAAGTAGGGCCTTCTGGGACGGGTCTCCCAAAAAGAGGGCGATGACCTCCCCTCCCTCTCCCGCTAACTGATGGGCCTTGCCCAACATTTCAAAGGTGACATCCCTCACCTCGTTCTGCCGATGCTCCACTAATACCGCTATCTTCTCCATCTATGCTATCCCTCCCCGCTCTTTCAAAATCTTGACCAGCACGTCCGCCTCTTCGTCCACGGTCCCCTCGATGATTTCAGCCCCCTCCCCCACGGGCGGGAAGAAAAGCTCCTCAATCTGGCTCATCGAACCTTCAATGCCAACTTCACCCCCAGAAAGCCCCAGATCCGAGGCTCCCTTCACAGCTATCTCTTTCTTGGCCACCCGCCGTATCCCCATGATGGAGACATAGCGAGGCTCGTTGATGCCGGTCTGAATCGTGAGTAAGGCAGGAAGCTTCACCCTGTCTACCTCTTCCAGGCCACCCTCAAGCTCCCGGTGAACGGTCAGCGTGCCCCCCTCTAAGCTGATGTCCGTCACCAGGGCGGCATAGGGAAGCCCCAAGAGCTGCGCCAGGGCTACCCCTACGGCCCCAAACCCGTCATCGTCCGCCTGAACCCCCGTGAGGATGAGATCATAGGGTATGCCCCTGATGGCGGCAGCCAAGACCTTGGCCATGGCAGTGGCATCCGAGCCTTCAAAGGCAGGGTCCGTTAACCGTATCGCCTCGTCCGCCCCCATGGCCAGGGCACGACGCAATACCTCATTGTTCTCCTCAGGACCAACCGATATGACGGTTATCGTCCCCCCCTGAGCCTCCTTCAACTGAATCGCTGCCTCAACGGCATAGTTGTCCCACTCGTTGATGGAAAAGACCAAACCGTCGGTGTCGATCCCCCTCCTGCCTTTATCAATTACCAGATCGGCCTCCGCCGTCTCAGGCACACGCTTGATACATACGATGATGTCCATATATGTTTCCTCCTTCAGAGTCTTCTTTGGTCTTTTAGGTTGAAGCTTGAAGCAATTTAGGTAGAAGTTTAAGCTTAGCGGCCGCAGGCCGCGGATTTCTACCTTCTCCCTTCTTTTCAGCTTTCTCCCTCCGGCTTAACACCCAGCCCCATCGATGCCAGTTCCATCAGGTCAATGACCTTGAGTTTTTCCTCGTTCCCTGTGGTCTTTACCGCATCCTCCAGGGTTAAGAGGCAAAAGGGACATGCGGTAATAATGGCCTCTACACCCATTTCAATGGCATCCTCCACGCGAACCTCTGAGAGACGCTTCCCTAAACCAGTCCCTTCCATCCACATGCGCCCACCTCCACCTTCACAGCAAAGGCTGTTCTCCCGACATCGGCCAAACTCTGTAAAATCGATCCCGGGGATGCTCTTGAGGACGTTCCTGGGCTCATCAAAAACACCATTCTGCTTTCCCAGATAACAGGGATCGTGATAGGTTACCTTCATGGGAACAGGGGTGTCAAACGCGAGCTTACCTCCCTCTATTAAACCCCAAACATACTGGCTGTAGTGCATAATGTCGCATTTTAGACCCTCATACTCATTCCTCAGGGCATTCATGCAGTGGGGCGAGGTGGTCACAATGACCTTGGGGTCGACTTTGGAAAAGTTTTTCATGTTCTCTTCCACCAGCATCTCAAACAGCCCCGCCTCCCCCATGCGGCGAATCTCGCTGCCGCAGCAGACCTCCTTGTTACCAAGGATTCCAAAAGAAACCCCCGCAGCACGCAATACAGCAACCAGTGATCTCGCAACCACCTGGATCCTCGGGTCATAAGAAGCGGCACAGCAGACAAAATAGAGAACCCCTCCGGGATCCATATCAAGGGCGTTCGGGATACCTAAATCCTGGGCCCACTCCGCCCGCTTGTTCTTTGCCCGCCCCCAGGGATTCCCATACTTGTAGGCCCCATCCAGTGCGTCAATTATCGTCTTTTCAATCTTTCCCTCTTCTACCATCATCTCCCGAAGTCCAATGATGGCATCAACAGGCTTAAGACCACGAGGACACCGGATGGCACATGTGGAACACGTGGTGCAGTCCCATATCTCCAGGCGATCAAAAAAGATGTGGAGATCCTCTCGAACGGCCGATTCCCTCACTACTCTACGAATGTTAAGAGGGGACTTTATGGATACCGGACACCCCCCCGTACACTTTCCACACTGGATACAGGCATATAAGTCCAGCCGCTCCGGTAACGACTGCTGAACCTCTTCCACTATTAACCCCCCCCGCAGGATCTCTCGGGCTATGACCAGTTTTTTAAATCATAATAACCCCTGGCAACGCGATAGCGATTTATTTGTTGCCCTCCAAGCCATAGCTGCAACTCTTTGGCATCTCTCAAGTACTTTTCGTAAGGAAACTCCTCTGAAATCGCCATTGAACCTAGCAACTCAGCACCTTTATTAACCATTTCTACTGTTATATCAGAGGCATAAACTCCTAGAGCAGCTGTCTTGGAAATGAACTGATCTGACCATGGCGGACCATATACATCGAGATGATCAAGCATATAGCTAAGGTTATAAAAACCTGCCCTCATCATCTCGATGCCCACAGCCATATCTGCAAGCATACCGGCTACTATGCTATGTTGTCGTACTGGCTTAAACCCACCCATACGGTTTCCCGTATAATCAAGTACTATCTCAAAGGCACGTTCGAGGGTACCTAAGGCGATAGATGTTGAGTGCCACCTTGGTGCTGCGGTCGCAAATCTGTAGACATTGTTATCCACGCCGGGGCCAGCAAGCCGGAATTCCTTAGGGACACGAACATTATCATAATACACTGCCGCATTTATTGCTGTCTTAAACAACATCTTTTTTTCCGGCTCGCCAAATGTAAGCCCAGGCGTATCTTTAGGGACATAAATCAATGCAACACCTTCATTTCCTGCATTGGGATCAGTGGTGCAAACTGTTAGATAAACCTCAGCGAGGCCTGCATGGCCGGGCCACGCTTTGCTTCCGTTTATGACATATTCATCGCCTTCAAGCCTTGCGGTGGTTCTAATCCCTCTACCCTGAAGTAGTGGATTTTCAGTGTCTGCACCGGCAACTTCATCGGTCATTGCAATGCACGCATAAGCCAACTTACCCTTGCAGAATAGCGGAATGAACCTATCCATAACTGCCTTGTTTTTGACTAACACAGCAGGCTCGAGAATAATACCGGCATTGATACCTACGCTATAGCTAATCCCTGCGTCACCCTTGGCTAACTCCTCGCAGATAATGCCCAATGTAGTCATTGAGCTATGTCCACCCCCACCATACTCAGCAGGATAACCATCTGATTGAACTCCCATGTCGACAAGTTTTTGGTGTACCTCTTCAACAAGGCTGTAGTCCGATTCTAATTCTTTGGTTCTGGGGATAATCTCTTTCTTGGTAAATTCCCTTATTGTATCCCTAATTTGGAGATCTTCTTTACTTAATAAATGCTCTAAATTCATGTTTTTTCCCCTTTTCTACTTGGTTTAAAATATGTCAAAATTTTTCATAAGCTTCTGTTCAACACTAGGAGAAATGTTGAATTACCTTCTTTTGAAAGTATCTACAGAGCCCACAAGTTATTTACTAACTCACGATACTTACTAATCTCTTTCTCCATAATAAAGCTCAATACCCCCCAACACATAAAAATCAGCTACCCAATTAGAGAACCACTGAGGGAAAAATTCTTCTTTAAATGCCTTTGTTTCATGAGCTTTGTTCCAATCTTCAAGGTTGCTCACATCCATAATTCCGATGTACTTATATGGAGGATCCGTTGAACTGGGTGACACCCCCTTCTGGCCATTACCAGCAATTCCTCCCATCATTTTAAGAAGAGTAAAACTTTTTCCTCCGGGCAGCCCAATCAAAAGGGGGCCTTTATAAGTTTCACACCATTTTATATAGTCCTCTTCCTTCACTTCGTCTCTTAAGTTATAAAGAATTATTTCCTTTGCCATGGCTGAAACCTCCTTTTTAGGTTATGGTTAAAGATGGAAGAGACAAATTTACGGATTTCCTTGCTCTTTTTCATTTGACTTTGACAGGCCCTTTAATGTTTTAATCTCATCTACCACATATCCGAGCCCTAATTCCTCGAGTTTCTCCCTCTTTGGAATGCCGGTTTCAATATCCCAGCCTCTTTCCGCGTAATATTCATCCAACATTTGTTTGAGTTCCTCTCTGCTGATAAAATGACCCTTGGCTGCTCCACCTTTAAGAGGTTCTGTCATAAGCCTCTCAGGTAAGGTATCATCAGCTCGAGTAAATCCCTCTCGAACATTGAATACCCTTGCAAGATTATTTATTCGTTCCCCTATTTTTTGTATTTCCTCGGGAGTGAGCTCGAGTCCTGTAACAGCTTCCATAAGCGATGCAGTATTCTTGGTTGCTATTCCGGGGACAGCCATATCCAATATAAAGGCACACATGGTAGGACAGTCGCAAGTAGCAGTACGAACGTCTTGGTTCCACTTCGTGAGTTTACCTTTTCCTGCAACAGCAAATCGATCTACCTCGTAAGGAATCGGAATTCCGAAAATCTCTTGAAATGCATACCCGCGGTTATGATCGGCACCTGTATAGGATGTGGCATAGTTGAGTCCATGGGCCTTGGCACCTCGCACATCATAGGCGGGAAGTTCTAATCCTTTGACGTGCATGGCATACTTTGCTGATCCCTTCCCGATTCTTTCGGCAGCGGCTTTGGTCCCATCGGCCAGGATATCACCAATCCCCTCACGAAATGCCATTTGTTTGATGATTGTAATCATTGCCTCGTGGTTTCCGAAATTAACCTCTATACCACCAGTATCTTCTTTGCTCAAAATACCTTTTTCATAAAGTTCCATAGCAAAGGCGATAGCCACCCCTGAAGAAATGGTGTCTAACCCTAACTCGTCAGCTAAACGGTCAGCGGCTATAATAGCATCGATGTTTTCCACTCCTGTGGCACCACCGTAAGAATACATGGTTTCATATTCAGGACCCTCTGTCAGTATCCCTTTATAGGGTTCTGTCTTCGCCAATTTCAGTTGGCTACATCCCACCGGACATCCATAGCAATGTTCCCTACCTATATTCCGGGACATCTGGATTTCAACACCAAGTTTGTCTGCGGGTGCATATACACCTGTGGTCGTAAAGTTCTTGGTGGGAAATATTCCAGTGTTGCAGGTTTGATCAACTACCATAGGTGTCCCAGTTTTTGAAAAATGAGAATATAGTACAGGACTTTCCTTCATAGCCCTGGTCATTTCCCTTTTTGCAGCCTCAAGTTTGTTTTCATCAGCTATAGATACCCTTTTAGTTCCCCGGATCGCAATCGCCTTAAGATTCTTTGATCCCATTACCGCGCCCAAGCCTTTGCGGCCCACTACCCTCATTTCGTTAACAATACAAGCTATCTTACAAAGGTTCTCTCCAGCCGGCCCTATGCACGCAACTCTGACATTTTGATCATTTAGTTCGTTCTTTATGATCTGTTGAGTATCAGTGGTTTTTAACCCCCAAATCTTTTTCGCACTTCGGAACTTGACTTTCCCATCCATGATCCAAACATAGGTTGGTTTCTCCGCCTTGCCCTCAATGATAAGAATATCATAGCCGGTAAATTTCAGTTCAACGGGAAAATATCCTCCAGAAAGACCCATGCCGACTGCACCTGTAAGAGGTGATTTGGCTGTGATGGCCATTCGGCTGGCGCAAGGAATTGTGGTTCCGGAAAAGGGACCAGAAGCAAAAATGAGTTTGTTATCCGGCCCCAAAGGATCAGTTCTTGCTGGGACCTCATCGTATAGATATTTTATTCCAAATCCTGCACCCCCGATAAAATCACTTGCGATATTAAAGGGTAAATCCTCCTCTTTTGCTGTTTGGTTTGTTAAATTAATCCGTAAGATCTTACCGGTATATCCTCCCTTGTACATAATTCAACCTCCTTAAATTTAGGGTTAATTCTGAAACATTTATCAAGATCAAGGTTCCTTCCCAAAAAGAGTGGGTAATGTCCATAAGCTGGGTTACCTGGCATAGGGGTTGACAAGGTTGAATTTCAACTTTCCGGTTATCAGATAGATGATGATCCTGAAGTTCTTAAACGTTCTGAATCCCCTCGCCTTTGCCTTGGCTGCCTGAACAAGGGAATTGAGCCCCTCAAGAATCCCATTGTTTATCTGGGACCGTTTCCAGGCAAGCACTCCCTCCCAATGGGCCTTGATGGTTTTGGCAGCTTTAATGATCGGGTCCAATCGACTATGTGTTGCCCAAAAGTACCATTTCCTTAAAAGAACCTCAAACGCCTCTTCGGTCTCTGCCTGGTAAAGGTCCTGAAAGCTTTCTCGTATCCTTAAGGCCCTGACCGATTTTAACCGGAATTTGGGAAGCTTTAGCTCTTCAAGGGTTTCCTTTTGAGTCTTGGTAAGGTTTGCCTGATTCTTTAAGAAGATGTACCGCGTCTTCTTTAAGAGAGGCTGGATCTTGACCTCTTCTCTCCTCACCTGATCCACGGCCTCGTTGATCACCTTCATGATGTGAAACCTGTCAAAGGTTATCTCGGCATTGACAAGCTTCTCTTTTACTCCCTTGATGAAGGCCGGAGACATGTCACAACTGACATCCGTTATCTTTTCTGGATCTCCCCCATGGCTTCGTAGATCCCCTGCAAAGGCCTCAACGGTTTCATGTCCCTTCGCCCGGCTGGTCTCGTCCATCCCCACCCCTGTTA
>JALTEW010000230.1 GCA_027073795.1 bacterium
AAACGGAATTTCCCATGGTGAAACCTTATAAAAAGGACTCGAAGCAGCGTCTGTACCGTAAGCGGGATTTAAGGCTTTTGCTGATGATTAAAAAGCTTTTGCAGGAAGAGATGTATACCATAGCAGGAGCGCGGCAGGTTTTAAAAAAATTAAAGGAACAGGAGACGAGCGTCAGGGACAGGCAGCTCTATTTCAAGTTTTATCAGGAGAATTATAAGGCCCAATTGAGGGATATAAAAAAGGAACTTCTTGAAATAAAGAAAATTTTGTCGTAGTATAGACAATATAGCGGGGCGTAGCGCAGTCTGGTAGCGTACCTGAATGGGGTTCAGGTGGTCGGAGGTTCGAATCCTCTCGCCCCGACCAGGCTTTTCCTGATAGGACTTATCAAGACAATACGTAAATAGGACGGACAAAACAGGCGGCAGGATTTTTGTGAAGCCGCTAATCAAAGAACATGCGGGGAATTGATATATTGATAACGAATGATGATGGGATACAGTCGGAGGGGCTGAAGGTTTTGAGAGAGGCTCTGGCGCCTTTGGGGACCGTTGCGGTTGTGGCCCCGGACAGGGAACAGAGCACGACAAGTCATGCCATAACGTTACATCGTCCCCTTCGTGTTCAGTGGGTTTCAGACGGTTTTTACGCGGTGGATGGAACTCCTGCCGATTGTGTTAATCTCAGCATTAACGGGATCTTGAAAAACAGGCCAAAGATTCTTGTATCGGGAATCAATAAGGGTGAAAATCTTGGAGATGACGTAACCTATTCGGGAACGGTTTCCGCCGCCATCGAGGGAACCCTCATCGGGATTCCATCGGTCGCAATTTCGCTGGTTGCCCGTGAGAACTTCAAATTTGAGGCAGCGGCGTCCTTTTCCAGGAAGATTGTAAGCCTTGTCATGGAACGTGGTCTTCCCAAAGATACCCTGCTGAATGTCAATGTCCCTAACCTTCCGGCAAATGAAATCAAGGGGGTGGAAATTACCCGACAGGGAAAACGGGTTTATGGAGATGCCGTTGTGGAAAAGGTTGATCCAAGAGGCAAGAAATATTACTGGATTGGGGGGGATATTCTAGGCCATCGGCATATACCTGGGAGTGATTTTGATGCCATCAGTCGCAATAAGATTTCCGTTACGCCACTGAAGCTGGATTTGACGGATTACGATACGGCGGAAAAATTAAGGGGATGGAACTTCTAACAAAAAAGGAGGTAGGAAATGAGAACAACATTATCAGTCATTAAAGCGGATGTGGGGAGTATTGGAGGCCATATTGTCCCGAGCAAGGCTCAGATGCAGGAGGTTGAAAGATATGTCAAGGAGAACGGCCTGGACAAGGGTCTGATTCTTGACTTTAATATCAGCCATACGGGGGATGATATCGCCATTCTCATGGCCCACGCAAATGGCAAGGGGGACGAGAAGGTTCACAAACTGGCATGGGATGCCTTTCTGGCCGGAACCCAGGTTGCTAAAAATCAGGGGTTATATGGAGCCGGACAGGATTTGCTGAAAGACTCGTTTTCGGGGAATGTCAAGGGAATGGGGCCTGCCGTGGCGGAACTGGAGTTTGACGAACGTCCCAACGAACCGTTCCTGTTTTTTGCTGCGGACAAGACCGATCCGGGTGCATACAACCTTCCACTTTTTCTTGCCTTTGCGGATCCTATGTATAACGCCGGGTTGATGCTCAGCCCTTCCATGAAGGACGGCTTCAAATTCGTTATCATGGATGTGGCGTATACCGAGGGCGATAGAATCATTGAGTTGAATGCCCCAGAGGACCTGTACGACATCGCCGCCCTGCTGAGGGACAATCAGCGTTTTGTGGTTGAGTCCATCTACTCCCGGACAACCGGGGACGTTGCGGCGGCGGTAAGTACCACCCGTCTCCACAATATTGCGGGGAAATACACAGGGAAAGATGACCCCGTTATGCTGGTCAGGGTGCAGGGAGCCTTCCCGGCCACAGGTGAGGTATTGTCTCCCTTTAACATTGGACACTATGTAGCAGGTTTCATGCGCGGAAGCCACACAGGGCCGCTGATGCCCGTGAAGAGAAATTCCACTATCTCCTTCTTTGACGGACCCCCAGTTGTTTCCAGCAGTGCTTACTGTGTTCACGAAGGGAAGTTCACGGAACCAGCCGATGCCTTTGATCATCCCTATTGGGACTATGTCCGTAACAATGTCTCGAGAAAGGCGACGGAAATTCGCCAACAGGGTTTCTCTGGATGCGCCATGCTTCCCTATGGAGAGCTGGAGTACGGTGGAATCGTGGAAAAGATGAAAAAACTGGATGGAAAGTTTACCGTCCGATAAACGCATCTGGAACTTAAAACGACAACAGTGGCCCCGCATGATTTTCCTGTGCGGGG
>JALTEW010000231.1 GCA_027073795.1 bacterium
GTAAATGAACGGTCTGCAAAAACAGTAATCACCACGGGAATAATGATTCCCGCATCATTCTGTGTCTTTGCGTTAAATGCCTTACAGAACTCCATGATATTAACCCCATGTTGCCCCAAGGCAGGACCGACAGGAGGTGATGGCGAGGCCTGTCCACCTGGAATCTGTAATTTTATCATGCCTATAATCTTTTTAGCCATTTCTTACCCTTTCCTTATATTTTTTAGAGCTTTGGGAAACACAAAACTCCTTAAATCTTATAATGCTCAGGCCTTCTCCACTTGGGAAAATCCCAATTCTACCGGCGTCGATCGCCCAAAGATACTGACCAGAACCCGCAACTTCCGCTTGTCAGGTTTTATCTCATCAATCGTACCCGTAAAACCACTAAAGGGCCCATCAATGATCTTCAGCAAATCCCCTTCAGAAAAATCAAGCTTGGGTTTAACCCTGCTGGCCCCCTCATGTATCTGTTTCATCAGAGATGCAACTTCCCGCTCCGACATGGGTTTTGGCTGTTGGCTGTTGCCGGCAAACCCCATAATCTTGGGCGTATCCTTTACCAGATGCCAGGTTTTATCATTCAATTCCATCTGAACAATGATATAGCCGGGATAGATCTTTCTCTGAGAGGTCTTCCGCTGCCCTTTAACCACCGCAACAACTGTCTCAGTGGGGACGAGTATCTCGGAAAAATATTCCTCCATGCCCTCCTGTTTTATACGATTCTCCAGTGCCTCTTTCGCCTTCAATTCGTAGCCGGAATAGGTATGAACAACATACCACCCTTTTGCCATATACTTGATGCTCCTTGAAAAACTTTATCCGTTTTATAGGCTGAGAAACAATTTCACGAGCTTTGTCAAAATGATATCTACCAAACCAAGATAAAACGCAGTGATAAAGGTCACCACCAGCACTACAGAAGTTGCCGAAATCGTTTCCTTCCTTGAAGGCCACGTCACCTTCTTCAATTCAACTTTGACTTCCCTTAAAAACTGTTTAATCTCTTTCGGCTTAATCATCTTATCCCCGCTAATGGCAGGCCAGGAGGGATTCGAACCCCCAACATCCGGATTTGGAGTCCGGCGCTCTATCCGTTAGAGCTACTGGCCTACTTAACCTCCTTGTGAAGGGTATGTTTCTTGCAAAACCGGCAGTATTTCATCATCTCCAACTTTTCAGTTGTCGTGCGCTTATTCTTGGTAGTGCTGTAATTCCGCCGTTTACATTCCGTGCAACTCAAATGAACGGTTATTCTCATTTCCAATTCTCCAAAGCAGCCCTGACCTTCAGACTATTCAATAATTTTGCTGATGACGCCGGCGCCTACCGTACGACCACCTTCCCGTATCGCAAACCGTAACCCGTCTTCCATCGCTATCGACGTGATTAACTTGACCTCTATCGTTACATTGTCCCCAGGCATCACCATCTCTACCCCCTCCGGCAACGTCACTACCCCCGTCACGTCCGTCGTCCGAAAGTAAAACTGCGGCCGATACCCATTGAAAAACGGCGTGTGCCGCCCACCTTCCTCCTTCGTTAATACGTAAACCTCCCCCATAAAATGCGTGTGGGGCGTGATACTCCCAGGCTTCGCTACCACCTGACCTCGCTCCACTTCGTCCCGCTTCGTCCCCCGCAATAATACCCCTATGTTGTCACCCGCCTGCCCCTGATCCAATACCTTCCGAAACATCTCTACCCCCGTGCAAACGGTCTTCTGCGTAGAACGTATCCCTACGATCTCTACCTCGTCTCCTACCTTGATCACCCCTCGCTCCACTCGCCCCGTGACCACCGTCCCTCGCCCACTAATGCTAAATACATCCTCTATCGGCATCAAAAACGGCTTGTCTATGTCCCGCTGAGGCTCCGGAATGTACTCGTCTATCGCCTCCAGTAACTTCAATACCGACGGCTCTCCATACTCCCCCTTGTCCCCCTCCAGGGCCTTTAACGCACTCCCCACAACCACCGGAATGTCATCCCCAGGAAAATCATAACTGCTCAATAACTCCCGAACCTCTAACTCCACTAACTCCAATAACTCCGGATCATCCACCATGTCCGCCTTGTTTAAATACACCACAATGTACGGCACCCCTACCTGACGCGCTAACAAAATATGCTCCCGCGTCTGCGGCATCGGCCCATCCGCCGCACTCACTACCAATATCGCCCCATCCATCTGCGCAGCCCCCGTGATCATGTTCTTGATGTAATCCGCATGCCCAGGACAATCCACGTGCGCATAATGACGCTTGTCCGTCTCATATTCCACATGCGCCGTCGCTATCGTAATCCCCCGCTCCCGCTCCTCCGGCGCCTTGTCTATCTCATCAAATGGAACATAATCCGCCTTGCCCTTCTCCGC
>JALTEW010000232.1 GCA_027073795.1 bacterium
CAGGGTTTTACGGGAACCCGGACTCTATATGAAGGTACCCTTCCTTCAGAATGTCATTGCCTTTGAAAAACGTATCCTTGAATATGACGCAGCGCCCGCTGAGATTCTGTCCTCGGACAAAAAGAACCTGGTCGTGGATAACTATTCCAAGTGGCGTATCATGGATCCCCTTCTGTTTTACCAGACGGTTCGGGATATTACAGGGGCACAATCCAGGCTGGATGATATTATTTATGCCCAGCTTCGGGTGATTTTGGGGAAAAACACCCTTACAGAGGTCGTCTCCAAGAGGCGTGATGCTATCATGAAATCCGTGACGGCCAAATCAAATGAAATAGCGAAGGATTATGGAATAGAGGTTCTGGATGTTCGAATCAAGCGGGCGGACCTTCCACCACAGAATGAAAAGCATGTCTATGAGCGGATGCAGGCTGAGCGTCAGCGGGAGGCGATGCGTTACAGATCCGAGGGCAAAGAGATCGAATTAAGAATTCGCGCGGAGGCCGATAAGGAACGCACAATTATTCTGGCAGAGGCTTATAAAAAGTCTGAAACGATTCGGGGCCAAGCCGATGCACTTGCTCTGAAGATTTACGCCGATGCATATATGAAAGACCCGGACTTCTATGCTTTCATAAGAAGTTTGCAGGCTTATAAGCATGCCTTCAAGCGTGATACCACCCTTGTGTTGGTCCCGGATAACTGGTTCCTCCAGTATTTCACGAAGGCACCTGAAGCCTCGAAAAAATAGCAGATCTTTGATAGAAGCATAAAGGGAATAGGTTTTGAAGCAAAGGGCTTTCCCATTTCAGATCCCTGACAGCGTTTTATTAGAGATTCTGACAAAGATAAAGGATTTTCATAAAGAAGCTACTAGCGTTCAGGAGTGGTTTTACTCCGTAATGCTGTTGCTGGACAGTCAAGGCGAGGTGCATTTTGGAGATCTCGTGATGTCCCTTCCAAACGCCAACGGGCATCCGGCAGACATTTCTGTTATTTCATACAAAAAAGGCGAAATTACCTATCATGCTGATTTTCCAAACACCTTTCTTGCCCATGCTTACAAGCGCTGTGCGGGTAAAAAAGCACCTGAATTAACGGAGATTCAAGTTGATGAATGTATGACAGATTGCAATCTTCCCTATTGCCCGGTTGTAGTTCCCCTTGGATGCTGTGATTACCATTTCGGTGTTTTTGCAGCAGGGAGCTATCACGACAAGGCAATTGTTATAAGAAACAGCCGGCTGTTTGAACTCCTGGGCACGGAGATGTCCCTTTATCTGATGGTCAGACATATGGATAACATGGTGTCACGTCTCCTGTTTGAGAGTGGGAATGGGAACGGGGATTCTCTGAGTTTTGAAAACCTCCTGACCTTCAAGTTCAGGCAACTCATGGAGAAGATAGACCCTGAGTCTGGTGGCAATATCCTTGGAGATATTGTAACCCTGGTAGAAAGGGTTCTCATCCGTCTGGCTCTTGAAAAAACAGACCATAAACTTGGGCATTCCGCCATGCTTTTAGGCATAAGCCGGAATACCCTGCGAAAAAAGATTCAATTACTTGGGATTGAATCCGGGGATTAAGAATCATTTTTTGGTTCGTTTCGTTTCTATCATTACTTATTTCCTAATACAAAGGCACAAAGTTTTTTGGTTTTAGCGCCTTACTTTTTATCTATTCTTTCAACCCTTGAGCATTGAGCTTCACCCTTACGAAACCATTTTATAGTGAATCTTTTATCTCGGTAAAAAGCCCGTTTCTGTTCTGAATAATGGTATCTCCCCCAAGTTCCTTGGCCTTATAAAGTCCTTGATCCGCCATATGAATCACATCTTCCGAACTTGAGATCTTAACATCCGGGCAGCTTGCAATCCCAAGGCTTGCGGAGATACCGATATTCAAGGAAGGCCTGTGACGGGGGTTGAAGGTAAGATTCCGCACATCCCTGAGTATCCGCCTTGCTACCTTTTCTGCGTTCTCTGAAGTGATCTCCGGTAATAACAGCCCGAACTCTTCACCTCCATAGCGGCCGACGATATCTGTGTTCCTCCTTCCTGATGTTAGGGTATTCGCCAAATCAATAAGGACCTGATCTCCTGTGATATGGCCATAGGAATCGTTGATTTTCTTGAAATGGTCGATATCAAGCATAATAAAAGAAAAGGGACGATTAAACCGGGTTAAGAAGTTGAAGGTGCGTTCCAATTGCTCAATGAGATACCGGTGATTATAGAGCCCGGTGAGGCTGTGTAAATGGCAACCGAAAAATGACCCTTTGTGGCAACTTAAAATTGACCCACCCATTTGTTAAAAACATCTCCCTTGCCTTTTCCCCTTTCGTGGGGTTTCATGATGGATGTGAAAACAGAGGGA
>JALTEW010000233.1 GCA_027073795.1 bacterium
GTCCTTTCATACGGCCTTATCTCTTCATCAATCTTTGTCCTTTTGCCTGACTTGAATTCAAGAAGGCCGAGCCATGCTATCATTGCGCCGTTGTCGACAAGAAACTCGTTTTCAGGGACAAAAAGCCTTGCATTCCTCGCATCGCACATTTTCTTTGCCATTTCCTGAAGCCTTAAATTACAACCTACACCTCCGCCAATCAAAAGCTCGTTCTTGTTGCAATGCGCCAAAGCCCTTTCGCTTACTTCAACAAGCATTGCAAAAGCAGTTTCCTGCACAGAATAAGCCAAATCCTCTTTACTCATACCCTTTTTTATCTTCTGCTTTAAATTAGTTAAAAGCCCGCCAAAAGAGACATCCATGCCTTTGACAACATAAGGCAGCTCAATATAATTCTTGCCTTTTAATGCAAGCTCGTAAACTTTAGGACCGCCCGGAAATCCCAAGCCTAATTCTCTTGCAAAAGAGTCAAGAAAATTGCCTATGCCGATATCCAAAGTTTCGCCGAAAATCCTGTATTTTTTGCCTTCATAAGCAATAACCTGCGTATTTGCTCCTGAAGCATAAAGCAAAACAGGATCCTTGCAGTCATCAAAAAGCATATTGCCTATTTCAAGGTGCGCAATGCAGTGGTTAACGCCAACCAGAGGCTTGTCATAAACCAAAGCCAGTGACCTCGCAGCAGCAGCGCCTATCCTCAATGTATGCCCTATCCCCGGGCCTTGTGAAAAAGCAATAATGTCTATATCCTTAATGCCAATCCCTGCTTTTTTTAAAGCATTGGAAATAACAGTATCAGCAACATTAACATGATGGTCTGCAGCATCTCCGGGAATTATGCCGCCTTTATCAGTCTTATAGCTGTCCTTTTCATTAGCCAAAACTTGCTTCTTGTCATTAACAATCCCAACGCCAAATGTATGCGCTGTGCTTTCAATCCCCAAACATATCATAACAACAAGGAACTTTGATATATTTTAAAAAGTTTATCAAAATCCAATAGAAAAACATAAAAGAGCAGTTTGATTACCTTTGTTGTATGGAAGAGTTTGAAAAGCTGAAAAAAAATATATTAGAGTATAACCCAAATGCAAACATAAAGCTTATAGAAAAAGCATACATGTTCTCAAAAGAAAAGCATGAAGGCCAAAAGCGCGAGTCCGGAGAAGATTATTTCTTACATCCATTGGAAGTTGCTAAAATTCTCGCTGATATGAAAGTAAGCTCAACAACAATTGCCGGAGCTTTATTGCATGATGTTGTTGAAGAGACAAATGTAACAATAAAGGATATAGAAAAAAAGTTTGGAAAAGAGATAGCAATGATTGTTGAAGGGGTTACAAAAATAGACAAGGTAAACTTTGAAACAAAAGAAGACTATACTGCAGAAAACATAAGAAAGATAATTCTTGCAACAGCAAAAGACATAAGGGTAATGCTTATCAAGCTTGCAGACAGGCTTCACAATATGAGAACATTGAAGTATGTAAGCAAAGAAAAGCAGAAGAGAATATCAGAAGAAACATTAAACATTTACGCGCCTATTGCCCATAAGCTTGGAATATGGAAGATAAAGGGCGAACTCGAAGATCTTGCTTTAAGGTACCTCGAGCCCGAAGTTTACAAAAAGCTGGCTGAAAAGATCAGTGAAAAAAGAGAAGAAAGAGAAAAAAAGACAGAGGAAATGATCAGCATAATAAAGCAGAAGCTGAAAGAAAAAAATATCCACGCAACAGTCTATGGCAGGGCAAAATACTTTTACAGCATATATAAAAAGATGAAAAAAAAGAACGTTGACTTTAATGAAATCTACGACCTTATAGCTATGAGGATAATAACAAAAACAATTCCCGAATGCTATGCTGCATTAGGCGTTGTCCATGAGCTATGGAAGCCAATACCAAGAAAGTTCAAAGATTATATAGCAACGCCAAAAGCCAACGGCTACCAAAGCCTCCACACAGTAGTTGTAGGAAAGCATGGAAAAATAATTGAAGTACAGATAAGGACTGAAGAAATGCACAACATTGCAGAAGACGGCATTGCAGCGCACTGGCGCTATAAGGGGACTGAAAGGGACAAGTATTTTGACAAGAAAATAGGCTGGCTAAAGCAACTCCTAGAATGGAAAATAAATGCAAAGAATGCAAAAAACTTTCTCGAAGACCTTAAAATAGACTTGTTTGAAAATGAGATAATCGTCTTTACGCCAAAAGGCGACCCGATAACACTACCTGAAAGGTCAACCCCTGTTGATTTTGCATATGAAGTTCATTCAAGCATTGGCAACAACTGCTCAAAAGCCCTTGTAAACAAAAAGCTTGTTCCCTTAGACTGCGAGCTTAAATCTGGAGATATTGTTGAGATA
>JALTEW010000234.1 GCA_027073795.1 bacterium
AGTCATGGAATCCATAGGCCTTGCGTTTGTGAGAGAATGGGGGATGTACATAAAATTATAAGCTAACAGATTAAAGAAGGTATGGTAAATTTTCGTTCCGTTTTTTCCCGGTTCTTAATCTTCAGAAATCTCAACCCGGTGTCTCATCTGTTTTAGCATGCTTCGATGGCGTTTTGCCGCGAGGAGACGTTTTTTTGAGGCCCTGGTTTGTTTCGTTTTAATGCGTGGTTTAGGTTTTTCAGATGCCTTTTTAATTAGCTTAACAAGACGATCAATCGCATCCTGACGGTTACGTTCCTGTTTTCGAAACCGCTTGGCTTCAATAATGAGAATTCCGTCTTCCGTTATTCTCCTGCCCGCAAGACGAATGAGGCGGGTGCGAATATCCTCAGAAAGAGAAGGAGAATTTGTTACATCAAATCGAAGCTGAACGGCCGTGGCTACTTTATTCACATTCTGGCCCCCGGGACCCGATGCTTTTATAAACTGGAGTTTTATTTCATTTTCATCTATTTTAATCTCGGTTGTGACGTAAATCATAATATCAGCTTACGAAGACAAGGGGTCAAATCTTTCCCCTTGACAAAAGAAGCAGTTGATTGCTTAATTTGTCAAATCTCTTCCTCAGTTTCGGCTCTCTTTCCATCCTTACCTGTAATCTCTTTCTCGCCTGACTCACGGCACTGTAATCTATCCCCCCTGCCAGCCGTCCGATTTCAGATTGGGTTATCTGGCTGAATCGGTACAGCAATTCCATCAGCATGGACCTTTCCAGGGATCTTTTGCCCCGCTGACATATCTCTTCCCTCTTTTTTCCTGTTATATGTGCAAAATGGTCAATCAATACCTCCGGCTTAATCTTGCTTCTTAATTCCCTCAAGGCAGGCTGTTCTCTTATAGAGGGTTCTCCTTCCAAAAACGTTTCTTTGACCCATTGAATAAAGTCAGGCCCTCCCACAATTCCACTGCCTTTGCCCGCTTTCAGGGGGTTTTCCATCTCCTGCCCAATGCCCTCTTTTAAAAATTGGCGATATTGATACCGCCCTTTACGGTTGTCTCCACCTACGTAACTCAATACCGGCGCATAGTTTACAAAGTCTCTCCTTTTGCCCACCGATAGATATCCTGGTAAGCTGCTGTTTTTATCCTCAGTAAGAGCGCGCCATTTCTCTTTAAACGTTTTATCTGAAAAGGCCTTGATACGAATCGGGTTGAGGTGGATGTAGCGGGATACGGCCAGCAGGTAATTGTCAGAATCTATTAGGAAGGCTTTATACCTTCCCTGGTAAAGGTGTCCCACCCGGCTGTGCCTTCGGTTGAAGGCATAGGTATAAGAGATGTTGAAATGGCGCATAAATTCAGATAGGTTTCCATCCGGGGTGGTTATCAGTAAGTGAAAATGGTTTTGCATGCAGGCATAGGCCAGGAGGGAAACATTATAGATATTCAGGGATCGGGAGAGCTTTTCCAGAAAGGTTTCGTAATCCTGGGTATCTAAAAAGATGCTTTTCCGTTCGTTTCCCCGGCAGCTAATGTGGTAACAGGCACCTGGGTATTGGATTCTTAAGGGTCTTGCCATAATTGAATATTATCAAAAACAGGGTTATTTGTCAAGAGGAAAGATTTGACCCCTATTTTTGCTCCAGGGGAATCTCAAAGGGCTTATCGGGAAGGGGTTGAAGGGCAGCTCTTTCCTCTTTAAGAAACATTTCATAGGGCCTTTGCTTCGTGGTCCCATGGACCTGCTGGCCTATCTCATATCTGGCCCAGTGCACAGCCCTTTGGTTTGCCTCCCGGATGTCCTTAAAGAAACGGCCGGCCAATAGATGCTGACGGACCACCGGCACCATCCTCTCTACCTTCCCCTTGAGCCTGGGACTCCTCACCCGGGCTGGGTCTGCCACAAAACCAAAATGACGCTCCAGATCCCCATAGGCACGGTTAAGGACAGGGTCATAGATATCTGGCTTTATCACCCCCTGCTTCAGGTTATCAAGTACTATGGTCGATGGAACCCCACCAAAAAACTCAAAGGCCCGGATGTGACAATCTATCCAACTGGCAATGTCCATGGTAAAAACAAACCTAACAAAGCGATGCCGACTGTAGGAAAGAACCATGATAAAGGCCCATGCCTTTCTCTGCCTTTTACTGACAGGGTCATACATCAAACCTGTATATCCAAAATCTACCTGCGCCTCTTGACCCGCAGGGGTCTCTATCCTTACCGTTACTCCGCTAGTTATGGTAACCTAAAATTGACCCATTAAGGGGAGTTGTGGACGTGTAAAATTGACCCACCCGTAAGCGGCCTCTGGTAGGAGAGATATCCGATGGGGTATGAAGCTACCGGAGGTGAAAGGAG
>JALTEW010000235.1 GCA_027073795.1 bacterium
CAGGTGGATGCTGGTTGGGACAGGCAGGGCCTTAAGAAACTCACCAAACTTCATCATGTCGATAGACAGTGAGGTCACATCCACAATGCGACGGAGGCTTGAGGTAAGGGAATTTCTTAAAAACCTCGCAAAACGGTCGTTGATAATCTCCAGGGTTGGCATTCTCCCCCGGATAATCCGATCCTGACTGGTTAAATCGTAAGGGACTACACCAGATTCATCCTGCTCGACATCCGTCTCGGTCTCGATTTCCCCCCCGGATATCCCTCTCAAAAGGGAATCAACTTCTTCTTGTGTCAGGATCTGCTCGCTCATTTTTTTCACTCACTATTGCATAACAAATTCGGTAAAGAAAACGTTTTTTACCAACCCGGTTTTTAAAACACTGTTCAATCGAATCACGATCTCGTTCTTCAGATGCTCCTTCCCATGCAGGGTTGCCAGTTCCTCGTAACTCTTGCTGCTAAGCAATTCAATAATGATGTCCCGAATCTGTGGAAGCCTCTTGTTCATTTCATCTGTGATCTTCTCACCCTCGAGTTCCAAACTGATTTTCGCCTTGAGATAACGCGTTTCCTTTTGATCGGCGAGGTTGACAATAAACGGCTCCAAATCAAAAATCTGACCAAATTTTGGCATCTTGGCGTTCGCTGATGACTCTTTCTTCTCACCCTGAGCGGTGATCTCCCCCTCGGCTGCTGGTTTCGGTTTGGGAGCAAGAAACTTTTTATAGGCAAAAAAGCCCCCGCTTCCCAGAATGGCCAGAACAAGAACCATGATAATAATCAATTTCAAGGGGGATTTTTTCTTAGGTGCCTCTTCCTGGGTTTTCGCTTCATCAGCCATTTATCATTTCTCCTTTTTTTTCTATTAAAATAATCTCAACCCGGCGATTGAGCGCCTTTGCCGCAGGCGTATTTCTCTTTGAAATCGGATGGGTCGCTCCATATCCCGCCGCGGATAGTCGCGCGGGAGAAATTCCATCAACCTTAACGAGATAATGCAGGACGTTTACCGCCCGCGCGACGGAAAGCTCCCAGTTTGAGGGATAAAGATCCGTGTGAATAGGAACATCATCCGTGTGTCCCTCAATACGAACATCAAAGGGGGTTTTTTTAATCACCTCTCCAATGCGTGTGATCAGAGGAAGACTGTCAGGCCTCAAAACCGCCTTGCCTGAATCGAACAAAAAACGCTGGCCCAATCTCACAAGAAGGTTTCTGCCCTCCATCCTTACCTGAATCTCGGAAAGGGTATACCCACTCTCCTTTATGGCCTTTCGCAATTGACGTGCCGCCTCGTACTTTCCCACTATACCCACATGCATTTTAGGTTTCCCAAACGCGAGGGTGGTTCCAAACGCTTCGTTAACCAATGTGCCTGGCATCATCACTGCCGTGTGCGTGAATTCTTTAAGCTCTCCAACAGTGCGTGGGGGGTATGGCGCCTTTGAGGTCCCCATCTCAAGGGGACCATAGGCGGCGGTAAAAAACCCAAAGGCCTGCTTAACCGCCTTGTTATCGGCCGATGACATAATGAAAATCAACACAAAAAAGGTCAGCAATAACGTCAGCAGGTCTGAGAAGGAAACCATCCATGCATTGGGATCAATATCTGCCATTGTCTGTCCCTCTAAAGGGTTGTCCCCAAAAAAACCACATCGATCCTCCGGTTTCTCGCCCGGTGCTGCGGGGTATCATTGGGCGCTGCCGGCCTGTAGAAACCATATCCCACAGCAGAAATCATATCGGGGCTCACGTATCCCTTCTTAACCAGATATTTCAGCACATTGACCGCCCGTGCGACAGAGAGTTCCCAGTTTGAGGGATATCTTTTCGTATGAATGGGAACATTGTCCGTATGCCCTTCGATACGAACAGGGCGCCTGGTTTCCATAATCGCCTTTCCTAATTCATCAAGGATAGGATACATCTCAGGCTCAATTTCCGCCTTCCCTACTTTAAAAAGGACATCCCCCGTAAAGGCTACCTTGACACCCTCGCTCGTCACGGAAACCTCCATCTTCTTCCCCAGGCCCTTTTGCAGGAATTGTTGCTCCATCTTTACAAGAGAAGCCTTGGCCTCCTGGAGATTTGGCCCTCCAAATGAGCGCGATGCCCGGGTGTTGGCCGGTCCAGCCCCCCCTGTTTCGGAAGGCGCTCCCTTTCCCTTTTCTGCCATCGTCCCACCGGGTAACGGTCCGAAACTGCCGATCAGGGAACCCAATGCCTTTTTAACCCTTCTGGCATCCACCACGGAAAGGGAACACATAACGATGAAAAAGGCGAGGAGGATCATGCTCAACGAGGTCATCATAACCACAAAAGGGTCCCCTCTTTCTTCTTCCTTTTTCTTTT
>JALTEW010000236.1 GCA_027073795.1 bacterium
AGGATGTAGATATACGTGTCTCGACCCTGCCCACCGCCTTTGGAGAACGGGTGGTGTTGCGCCTTCTGGACCAGGCAACCCTCTTCAGAGGACTCAAGGATATTGGGATGTCACGGGACACCTATGAGAGGGTGGAAAAATTGATTCACAGGACCCAGGGAATGATCCTTGTGACGGGTCCAACCGGCAGTGGAAAGACAACGACGCTCTATGCTGCGCTGGACAGCATTAACGAACCCGGTAGGAATATCATTACCATCGAAGACCCTATTGAATATCAAATTAATGGTATCAGTCAGATCCCTGTTAATCCAAGGGTAGGTCTAACTTTTGCTAACGGTTTACGGTCCATTGTACGTCAGGACCCCGATGTCATCCTCGTGGGAGAGATCAGGGATCTGGAAACGGCAGAAATTGCCATTCGTGCGGCCCTGACGGGGCATCTGGTTTTCAGCACCCTCCATACCATCGACGCGGCCTCTGCCGTGACCCGGCTGATTGATATGGGCATCGAACCCTTTCTGGTAACCTCTTCCGTAGAGGCTATCATCGCGCAGCGACTCGTACGAACCATTTGCCCACACTGCAAGGCACCCTATACCCCCCCGATGGCCCTTATCGAGGAACTGGGTATAAATTCCGAGCGGGATGAGATCGCCTTTTACAAGGGAACGGGGTGTGATGCCTGTATGGGAACAGGGTACCTCGGGCGGACGGGAATTTATGAACTTTTGGTTTGCGACGAGGAGATGGAAAAGGTCATTGCGCGAACCTCGGACGCAGGGGAGATTCGCAAGGTTGCAATGGAACAGGGACTGCGGCGACTTGTGGAGGATGGAGTTCTGAAAATAAGAGAGGGGATTACGACGCCTGAAGAGGTCATAAGGGTTATCCAGGAGTAACATGCCAGTCTTTTCGTACGAAGCGGTTCGAGAGGATGGAAAGCGTATCAAAGGGATCATTGACGCGGAGAGCCCCCGTGCCGCGGCCCTTCGCTTAAAGTTAAAACAGCAAATCCCTATCGCGATTAAGGAAGAAACCTTTCATGCCGCTTCCGTCCCTGCCTCTTATCCCTGGTCACGCCTCTGGCACTATGTGGGACTGACTGATGTGATGGTTTTTACCCGTCAGCTTGCCATCTTACTGCGCGCCGGGCTGTCTGTGACGGGGAGCTTAACAGCCATGATCGCCCAGATAAAAACCCCCTATCTGGCGGGTGTCCTGACCAACATCCGCGAGCGCCTTTCTGAGGGTTCCACACTCCATGAAGCCCTGAGGGGATATCCGCATATCTTCTTTCCCCTCTACGTGGAGAGCATCGCGGCGGGGGAGGAGAGCGGCCGCCTGAGCGAGGTTCTCATGGGGCTGTCCGACTACCTCAATCGTCAGATAGCGCTGAGGAACCGACTGCTTTCCTCTCTGGCCTATCCGGTGATTATGGCCATGGCCGCGCTCGGGGTCTTTCTGATTCTGATTATCTATGTCCTGCCTTCCGTTTCGGAGATTTTCAAAACCATCCACCAGCCACTGCCTGCCACCACACGCCTGTTCCTCTATGTGGGGGGGTGGGTGCAGGCTTATGGAACCCTGATCGCCATCTTTTTGGCCACGGTATTCATACTGTTTCTCCGCATCAAAAAAACCCCCAGAGGGCAGCGTGCGCTTGACCATCTATGGCTTCGTGTCCCCTATGTAGGACAGTGGGTAAAAAAGGCGCAGATAGCCCGGTTCGCCCGGACCCTTTCCACCATCCTGACAAGTGGGATACCTCTGGTCAAGGCACTGAGACTGACAAAGGGAATTATTACCAACCGCATCCTTCAAGCCTCGCTGGATGAGGTAATTCAGCAAATCGGGGAGGGCAAACCGCTGGGTTACGCCCTGGAACACCTTTTCTGGGTTCCCCCCATTGTGGTGCAGATGATTACAGTAGGCGAAGAAAGTGGAGGGCTGGAAGAGATGCTGATGCATATGGCGGACATGTATGAGGAGGAAACAGAGGCGGCACTGAAAACGCTTCTTTCCGTCGCAGAACCCATCATGATTCTTTTCATGGGGGGGATTGTGGGATGGATTGTGATTTCTGTCCTTCTGCCGATTTTTAACATGAACCAGTTTATCAGGTGACGACAAGATGAAACGGATAAGATGTAACAAGGGATTTACATTAATAGAATTGATGGTCGTGGTCATCATCCTCGGGATTTTAGCGGGGCTGGTGATTCCAAAGATCGTTGGAAAACCGGAAGAGGCCCGCCGTGTCAAGGCAAAGATTCAGATTCAGAATTTCAAAAAGGCCTTGCGGCTCTTTTATCTGGACAATGGGTTTTATCCGAGCACGGAACAGGGGCTTAAG
>JALTEW010000237.1 GCA_027073795.1 bacterium
CGTCAAAACGCTTAAAGAGCGGAGCCGCACCTTAAAGGAGATGGCAGAGGGGGTGCGTTTCTATTTTACGGACAAGGTTACCTATGAACCTAAAGGAGAAAAGAAGTTTCTCAAACCTGCTGTGGCACCCCTTTTCGCTCAGATTGTGGATTGTCTCGCGTCTCTCGATGTTTTCGACGAACCTCATGTAGAGAGCTGTTTTAAAAAGGTTACTGAGGAAAATCAGATAAAACTTGGGAAAATTGCGCAACCTGTCAGGGTAGCCTTGACAGGAAAAACGGTTAGCCCTGGCCTTTTCGAGGTTATGGAAGTCCTGGGCAGAGAAAGGACCCTTTCGCGATTACGGGAAGCCCTGGCATATCTGTCCAGAAAGACCGCTGGGCTTGAAGAATGATGCGTTGACAGCGAGGGCTGATACAAAAGCAGGTGTTGGATGTTGCCTCATATTGTCTTTAAGAAAAGATCCGCTTTCTTGAGCAGGCCATGAGGATCCGGCGTCTCGAACTTATCGGTTTCAAATCCTTCCCCTTTGCGACGGGCATCGAATTCCCGGAGGGGATTACTGCCATCGTGGGCCCCAACGGGTGTGGCAAAAGCAACATTCTGGATGCCCTTATGTGGGTGATGGGGGCAACAAGCCCGAAACTCCTGCGAGGCCGTTCCATGGAGGATGTCATTTTTTCCGGTACGGAGGGTCTTGCGCCCCTGGGAAGGGCGGAGGTGCGTCTGACCATTGACAACGCGAACAAACTTGCCTGTGAACCCTACCGGGAGCTTCCCGAGATAGAGATCCGCCGGGTAGTTTACCGAACGGGGGAAGGCGAATTCTGGCTGAACGGGCACCGTAGCCGCCTGAGGGACATCACTGAGTTTTTTCTCGGAACGGGCCTGGGAACGAATTCCTACGCCATTATCGAGCAGGGAAAGGTGGATTACGTCATCCATGCCAGACCGGAGGAACGACGCCTGCTCCTGGACGAATCGGCCGGGATTTCCAAGTATAAGGAGCGGCGCGAGATATCTCTCCGGAAGATGGAAGCCACAAAACAAAATCTCTCAAGGGTCGAAGACGTACTGTTCGAGGTCAACCGTCAAGCGAACCGTTTGAAACGCCAGGCTGCAAAGGCCCGTCGCTATCAACGTCTCAAGGAACGTCTTGATACATTGCTGATTCATCGCGGGAAGCTCAGGTTGAGAGTCTTGGAAGAAAAGCAGAAAGCTCTGCATTCAGCCCTGGAGGTTCTTATCCAGCAAACAGATGCGAAAGAGGCTGAATGGAATACCTTTGAAGTTAGGGTCTCAGAGGCCCACACCCATTTGCTTGAGAAAGAAGAAGGGCTGCGATCTCTCAACGTAACCTACGCCCAGCAACGGGATGCCCTGGGCGAGAAACGAGAGGTTTTATCTTCGCTAAGGGAGAAACAGGGGCGGCTGGAAGAAACCCTTAGGGGAATTTCTGAAACCTCGAAGGTGGCAAAACAGCGCCGTACGTCCCTGATTTCTCAGATTGAGATGCTGGAAAGGGAGATCAAGGACCTTGAAAAAGCGTTCCAGGGCAGGGAACGAAAACTGGAAGCAGTGGAGGCGGATTACCAGGCTGAAAAAAAACGTTTAAGCAGTATGGAAACCGATTTGGAGAGTCGTAAGCAGGCGGTTTTTGAAACCGTGACGGCGGAAGTGGACGCAAAAAACAGGGTCTCCCAGCTATCCGAAAAAATTGAGGAAACAGAACGGGGTATCAGAAAACGGGAAGCTGACCTCCAGGAAGCGTTGGCCCGTTTTCAATCGCTGAAAGAAACCATTTCCAGCCACCAGGCAAGGCTTGCGAGCCTGGAGGGAGACCTGAAGGAAAGACAGGATGAAAAAAAACGGCTTGAGGAAACCCTGTCAAAGGCGATGGACAATGAAAGGCGAACAAAAGACGCCTTGCAGGAGCTGGAGAAGCGATTGACAGAAGGCCATTCAAATCTTACCTCTCTTCTGGAGATTCAAAGAAGGATGGAAGATGTTTCATCCAAGGGTGCAAAGGTTCTTTTAGGGCAGTTCTTTGACCGGCAGGACACGGGGACATTTAAAGGCCGGCTTGTTGCCGATACGATTGAAATTGAATCCCAGTATGACCGGGCCCTTGAGGCCATCTTGAGGGATGAGCTCGAGTTTGTCTTGGTGGACAACCATGAAACGGCTCTGAAGGGCCTCTCGTTTCTGAAAGAAAAAAACGCGGGACGAAGCGGTTTAATCCCCAGGGATACCCTTGCCTCTTGCGCAGCGGCTCCGGGCCAGGCGCCTTATCCAGACCTGGAGCCGCTGTTAACTCACGTGAGCGGTCCTGAGGAGGAGAGGAACATTATCG
>JALTEW010000238.1 GCA_027073795.1 bacterium
CAGGATACGGGCATGCGGATACGGACTCCGTAACACCTTGCCCACCAACATCCGCGGCAACCTCAAATCCGCCGTGTATAACGCCTGACCCGTCGCCTTCGCCACAGAATCCGACCGAACCATGCTCTTGCCGATTAAACTCGCCTCAACCATCTCTCCCTCCAATTGATTCCCAGAAAACTCCATAAACATACCTAATGAATTATGGCCCAAAAGTCAATAAATGGCTGTGTCTCTTTGCCAGAAAATTTATCCATTTGCCGTTACATCTCCCAGCACCTCTTCAAAGATACTTAGGGCGCGATCGATCTCATCCCGCGTCACAACCAGCGGGGGAATCATCCGAATCGTGTTTTCACCGCACCCCAGAAGCAGCAACCCCCGTTCAAAACATTTCTGAATGATGGTACTACGTTCCTCAATAGCCTTGGTCTTCCTTTCCCGGTCTCGTACCAGCTCCACGCCAACCATCAGCCCAAGCCCTCTCACATCCCCGATAAGCTCAAACCTTTCCTGGAGGGTTTCAAGCCGCGATTTAAGGTACGCTCCCATAACCCGGGCATTCTCCACCAATCCTCCCTTTAGTAGTTCGATGGTCTTAAGTGCCGCGGCGCATGAAACAGGATTGCCGCCAAAGGTGGAGGCATGGGAACCCGGTATCCAGTTCATGACAGTACTTTTAGATACCATGGCGCCAAGAGGCATCCCCGACGCAATCCCCTTGGCAAGGGTGATAATATCCGGTTCAATCCCGAAGTGTTCGAGCGCAAACATTTTGCCGGTTCTTCCCATCCCTGTCTGAACCTCATCCGCCACATAAAGAATCCCATACCGGTCACAGAGGGCCCTCAGCTTCCGGTGAAAATCCACCGGGGGGATGATATACCCCCCCTCTCCCTGGATGGGTTCCACAAAGATGGCTGCCACTTCCTCCGGCGGGATGACACGCTTGAACAGGTCTTCCTCTATCCATTTCACGCAGAAGGTATCACAACTGTCAGGGGTCAGGTTATAGGGACATCGGTAGCAGTAGCCATAAGGAACATGGGTTACACCAGGCACAAGGGGTGCAAAACCCTTTTCCTGAACCGCCTTGCTCGCCGTGAGGGAAAGAGCCCCCATTGTCCTGCCGTGAAAGGCGCCCAGAAAGGCGATGATCCGCTGTCGCTTTGTGTGATAACGTGCGAGCTTAAGCGCGGCTTCAATCGATTCCGCCCCGGAATTACAGAAAAAAACGCGTTTGTCAGGAGGTCCCGGGGTGATATGCGCCAACTTCTCCGCAAGATCCGCCTGAGGCCTGTAATAAAAATCCGTTCCTGACATGTGGATCAGCTTATCCGCCTGGTCCTTGATTGCCTGCACCACCTCGGGATGGCAATGACCCGTGTTACAAACGGCGATGCCAGAGGTAAAATCTAGAAAGAGGTTCCCATCCTCATCCTCAAGGCGCACACCTTTGGCCTGTTTCACAACCAGTGGATAGCCCCGGGTATAAGATTTAGAGATATAGCGATCGTCCTCTACTAAAACCTCCCGCGCCCTCTCGCCTGGCAGGTCCGTTACAATCCTTGGCACCTCAATGGCCATCTTAGCGCCTCCTTTTTTAAGACTGCTCAGACTGTAAGAGGTTATCCGGAAATTGTCAATGATTCCGTGAAATGAGAATTAAATCCACGCTGTAAAACCTGCTGGCAGGCAGATAGTAAGTAAAGGCTAAAACAAAACCCTCCCCTTTTCATGATTTCTGAACATACAAGACACGGGGGTACAGAGAAGCGGATAAAGGAAAGGATAAAGGCCTTAGATACACCTTTTGCCTTTATTTCTGCGAGGCCGGCACTTGTGATTTCTGCACCGATGGTTTAAACAAACTCATATCATGTGGGTTGATGTTACTTTTCTGGGGTCCTTACCGTCTGAATATACCTACCGCGTTCCCCTTGCCGATGAGGAAAAAGTTTGTGTGGGCGGGCTGGTTGTTGCCCCGCTTAGAAAAAGAAGGCTAACGGGAGTGGTGACTCAGGTTTTGAATACCCTGCCCGATACCCTTAAAGAAAAAGCCCTGAAGCCGGTATTATTTGTTCCCTTTGATACACCCGTCTTCTCCGAAGAGGTGCTGCGTTTTTACGCCTGGTGCGCTAAATACTACCAGATCCCACTGGGAGGGATTTTAAGAACAGCGCTGCCTCTTCCACACGGTATCCTGAAAGGGGAGACAGTGCTTGTTACCCCGGAGGGAGAGAAAAATTTGGGATCCCTGACCCCCACAGAGGGCCCCCCCACAGCCGCCTTTCGGGATCTGTTGAAACAACCACTGGAGCTTTCCCGCCTGATAGGGCAAAAAGGTGGATGGAGAAACCTCCTGACTTGGACAGAGAGGGGATGGATACAGTGGAACTACCCCGGATTTGAGAAGAGATTTGAGTCAAGAGCAACCTATTACAGCCTGGCGCCGGAGATGACGGAAGGTATGCGAACAGGGCCTAAGGAGAAGAAAATACTTGCCTTTGTAGCGAATAAAGGTTTGATAAGTGCACCAGAGCTGAAGAACCGTTTCCCCCGGGCGCATGGTTCCATCAAAAGGCTCCTTGGTAAAAATGCGCTCAGGGTTACCTATCAATCTGAACCCCCGTCACTTCCTTCCTGTTTTAATGGCGAAGAGGCATCTCCTGTTATGCTGTCTCACGAACAGGAGGTCGTCCTTTTGTCCATAAAACAGGAACTTGCCGCTGAAACACCCCGCCCTATCCTTCTCCACGGAGTCACGGGGGGTGGGAAAACGGAGCTCTATATCCGGGCCATTCAGGGTGCGACTCAAGAGGGGAAATCCTCACTTGTTCTCGTCCCGGAGATTGTCCTGACTCCCCAACTCATTTCACGGGTGCGCAAACGATGCAGGATTCCCATCGTGGTCTGGCACAGCCGTTTGACAGGAAAGGAGCGATGGCACCAGTGGCTGTTGCTTCACAGGGTTGCCCCCGTGGTAGTTATTGGGGCCCGTTCTGCTATTTTTACCCCTGTAAAGGATCTTGGGCTCATTATCATCGACGAGGAACATGACCCTTCCTTCAAACAAGAGGAAGGGCTTCTATACAACGCCAAGGATGTGGCCGTTGTCCGAAGTCGTCATCAGTCCTGTGCCCTTATTCTGGGTTCCGCAACCCCATCGATCGAATCCTATCATAACGTTAAAAAGGGAAGGTTCCGATACAGTGTCATCACACGCCGTCCTACCGGTCAGCCCCTCCCTGTGGCGGAAGTGGTTGACTTAAGGGAGGAAGGGGTTCCTCGGCGACAAGCCACGCAGGGACTGATGCTTTCAAGACCTCTTCGGGAGGCCCTTCTAAAAACGCACGCGGAAGGTCAACAAGCCCTTCTCTTCCTGAACCGGCGGGGATATGCCCGGGTTGTGACCTGTGTGCAATGCGGTCAAACCTTATCATGCCCCCACTGCAATGTCAGCCTTACTCTCCACAGACCGACCCGTGTCTTGCGGTGTCATTATTGCGGGTACAGCAGAGCTCTTCCGGAGACGTGTGAGGTCTGCGGGGGCACGCTACTTCAAATGGGAGGGGGGACTCAACGCCTCGAGGAAGAGATTCAAGGCATGGTTCCCGGGGCCAGAGTGGCCCGGCTCGACAGGGATACGATGCAGAAACGGTCAGAGTATGAGGCACTCCTGACCCGTCTGAGGCAGCGTAAAATCGATATTCTGATAGGCACCCAGATGATTGTAAAGGGACATGACTATCCAGGTGTAGTCCTGATGGGGGTGGTTATGGCGGACCATTCCTTGAAGTTTCCAGATTTCAGGGCCTCCGAACGGACCTTTCAACTCCTGACCCAGGCCTCCGGCCGGTGTGGACGAGGGAATATCCCGGGGCGGGTTATTATTCAGACCTTTTCCCCCGGACATTACAGTATCCGTCATGCGACCCACCACGACTTTATCGGTTTTTATGAGGAAGAGATCCGGTATCGGCAAGAGCTGGGTTATCCCCCCTTTACCCGTCTGGCGGTTCTTCGTATCTCCGGACCTGATTTAGAGATCGTGACAAGGCGGGCGGGAGATATTGTATCTGAGGGGAGACATATCTTGCGCCGCCACAGGATTCCGGTGGATATTCTTGGGCCTGCGCCGGCCCTTCTCTCCCGTCTGAAGAACCGTTACCGCTGGCAAATCTTGTTAAAAGGAAAAAACAGCGGAGACCTCCACAGGGTCGTCGAGGCAATATTGAGAAGGACTGCGGCAAAACCAGGAAGGGGAATCAGGATCCAGGTAGAGTTTGACCCCATTCAACTCGTTTAAGAGGTGGCCGACGGACAGATATCGTTCAGGGAACATCTTTCACAGGCGGGTTTTCTGGCCTTGCAGATTTGTCGTCCGTGGTGAATCAGTTGGTGTGAGAAGAGGGTCCACCGCTCTTTGGGAATAAGGCGCATGAGGTCCTGTTCCACCCTTTCCGCGTTGTCATTTCGGGTCAGCCCCAGCCGTTTGGCAAGTCGTCGGACATGGGTGTCCACGACAAGACCGGGGATATGCCAGATTTCTCCCAGAATCAGATTGGCCGTTTTTCTCCCGACCCCTGGCAGTTTGACTAGGTCCTCCAGCGTGGCGGGAACCTTGCCATTGTATTCTTCCACAATCTTCTGGCAGCAGGCCTGGATAGATCTGGCCTTGTTCTTGAAAAAACCGGTGGGGCGAATCGCCTCTTCAAGCTCTGACAAGTCGGCATGGGCAAACTCTTCAGCCTCTGGGTATTTCGCAAAAAGGGCCGGAGTAACCCTGTTGACCCGCTCATCGGTGCACTGGGCGGAGAGGATCGTAGCGATAAGGAGTTGTAAGGGGGTCTGGTAGGTGAGGGCGCAGGAGGCATGAGGGTAGGCAGTATCCAGGCGATTGAGAAGGGTTTCTATGGGAATAGGCATAACGATTACTCCACGTAAAAGAGCCAGTGGGTAAACCGGGGGTCTTTATCCTGATAGATAGCCTCGAAGGCCTCCATGAGACGTTTTGAAACAGGCCCCGGCGATTTTGGAAGGACCAGGCTATCCACCTTTCCGACGGGCTGCACACGCCCCCCTGTGGAGGAGAGAAATATCTCGTCCGCCTCAGCAAGAATTTCCGGGGCAAGCCGTTTTTCCACCGTTTCAATTTCCAGGACGGGGGCCAATTCCAGGACAGATTTCCGTGAAATGCTCTTCAGAACGGTCCCTTCCGCTGGGGTATAGAGGGTCCCGTCCTTCACGATAAAGATCGATTCCGTGCTTCCCTCTGTAAGGAATCCCTGCGTATCCAGCATAATGCCCACATCGGCCCCTTTTTGTGCCGCCTCGATGCGTGAGAGCATGCCGTTGAGGTAGTTGGCCGCGGCCTTGGCCTCGACAGGGATGGTCTCGGGATGAAGCTTGCGTGTTTTGCACAGGGCAATGGACAAAGGGACATCCCCCGCGGCTTTTTCTTCTTCCATGTCGGCTTCCGGGTTCACCACGGCAATGCAGGTATCCATCTTTTCCTGGTTCGGCATGACATGCATGGCAACTTCTCCATAATAGCAGATCAGCTTGATGTAACCGTTCTCTACCTCGTTGGCCCGGATGGTCTGGAAAATAGCATCGGTGAATCCGTCGTCATCCATGGGTAGGTCCATCCCCAGCAGGAACGCGGTGCGCTTCAGGCGGGCGAGATGTGCGTCCAGCCGGAACACGGCACGTCCCTTCTCCGTGGTGTGCAGCCGCATGACCTCGAAGATGCCGGAGCCCCGGCAAAAACTGTGGGACATGAGATGGACGGTCGCCTTTTCCCAGGGAACCAGCCGCCCGTTGACATACATCTTGCGGTCTTTGAACATCCTCTTCTCCTTAAAAAAGAAGTTTTCCCCCTTTTTACACCGATGGGGCGACGGGGTCAAACAGAATTAACCAGGGAAGGTGCCTGAGAGAAAAAAGGTTGCCCGTTTTCTAAAGTTTGTGGTAAAAACGGCCGAATAGATACGTAAAAACAAGGAGGAATTCGCATGAAGAGAAAAATCGGGTGGGTGGTATGGTTTGTGATGATATTTGCCTCTGCGGCCTGGGCAATGGATGCCCTCCAGACCCAGCTCTCCGCGGACGGGAACTTCGAGCTTTCCCTGATCCGCGCCCAGGTCAAGGGAGAGGTTCTGACCTTTCAGGTCATCTTCAAGAATACTTCTTCCAAAAAAAGGCAGTATGCCTTCTATTTCAAGGATGTTTATTACACGGATGCCAAATCAAAGAAAAAATACTATGCGTTGAGAGATACGCGCGGTCTCTACATCGCGGGACCGGCGTACGATCACAACGAGGGCGGGAGTTTCAACGTCTGGATTGAACCCCAGGCGAAGGCGATTTTCTGGATAAAGTTTCCCGCGCCGGGGAAGGACACGAAGAGCATCGATCTCTATATCCCGTGGGCCCTTCCCATTGAGGATGTGAAGCTCGAAAGGTAAGTGATGAGACACTGGAACTTGCATATATTCCTGGGGATTCTCACGGGGCTTTTGATCCTGGGGGCCTTAGGAACGGCATGGTGTTACAACGGCCCCGATGACCCCGCGGCGGTGAAGGCCGCACAGGAAGCCGTCAATCGCCTGGGGCCCGATCGCGGGGCAATGCCTGTCAGGGGTGAGGTTTTAGGAATTGTAGGTTTGAAAAATGTCCAGATCAAAGGGCAGGAAGCCCAAATCAAGGGTCTATCGGTCGCGGTTAATAAGATGCTGACCGACTTGGGCGCCAAGAAGGTCGGACAGAAAATTCAGGTTTCCCTCTCCGGAGATGTCCTGTTCGACTTCGACAAATGGGATATCAAGAAGGCGGCGGAAAAAACCCTGTATAAGCTCGTGAAAGCCATCAAGAACCTCAAGGTGAAGGAAGTCCTCATCGAGGGGCATACCGACTCCAAAGGTTCGGAGGAATACAATCTCGCCCTCTCCCAGCGACGAGCCGATTCGGTCAAGGCCTGGCTGATCGAGAAGGGCGGGCTTTCAGGAACGAACATCATGACAAAGGGCTATGGCGAGTCCAAGCCTGTGGCACCTAATACTCACCCAGACGGGTCAGACAATCCCGCGGGACGAGCGAAAAACCGCAGGGTGGAGATCTATGTTTCCCTGTTGGGGGAATAAGTTGCAATAGGTATGGCAGAAAACTGAAGGGAAAAATTAAACACCCTTTCAGCCTTTTACCTTCTGCCTATAAACCTGCAAACCCCCTTTCGCAGTCGGCGATCAAATCCTCGATATGCTCGATCCCCACGGCGATCCGGATAAGACTTTCGGAGATTCCCGCTTTTTTCCGGTCCTCAGGTGTAAAACTTCGGTGGCTCGTGGTGACGGGCTGGGTGATCAGCGTTTCCACTGCGCCGAGGCTGGGTGCCATGGCCATCATTTCAACCGACTCCACGAACCGGGCGGCATCATCCCCCGTTCCATCGATTTCGAAGCTTAAAACTCCTCCGAATCCCTGCATCTGCTTTTTGGCTAATTCATGATGCGGGTGTGAGGGAAGACCAGGATAATGAACCCGCCTGACACGGGGGTGCCTCTCAAGGTAGGTAGCCAATTTTAAAGTGTTTTCATTCTGCTGCTGCACCCGGACGGCAAGGGTTTTCATACCGCGAAGCATGAGCCACGCTGCGAAAGGATCAAGGGTAGGCCCCAGGATTCTCAGGGTCTTGCGAAGAGTCTCGATGACTTGCGCGGGACCGGTAACCGCACCGGCGATGATGTCACTATGGCCCCCCAGATACTTGGTAGCGCTGTGAAGGATGATATCGATGCCAAAGTCGGTGGGCGTCTGGTTGATGGGGGTGGCAAAGGTGTTGTCGATGACAACGTAACAGTCGTGTGACTTGCCTATCCG
>JALTEW010000239.1 GCA_027073795.1 bacterium
TTTTATAACTGTGTCAGGATTTAAGCTTATTGAGTCAATGCCGCACTCAACTAAAAATTGTGCAAAGTCAGGAAAATCGCTCGGCGCCTGGCCGCAGATTCCTATCTTCTTCTTTCTTCTCTTTGCTGTGCTTACAACGCTTTTTATTAAGCTTTTAACAGCGTCATTTCTCTCATCATATATATGAGAAACCAATTCTGAGTCTCTGTCAAGCCCCAATGTGAGCTGTGTAAGGTCATTTGATCCTATACTGAATCCGTCGAATATGTCAAAGAATTGGTCGGCCAATATAACATTTGAAGGTATTTCACACATTACATAAACCTCAAGGCCATCTTCTCCTCTTTTCAAGCCGTTTTTTTCCATTTCAGCCAAAACACTTTTGCCTTCTTCAACAGTTCTGCAGAAAGGAATCATTATCTTTACATTTTTTAAGCCAAACTCTTTTCTTATCTTTAATAATGCCTTGCATTCAAGGGCAAACGCATCCTTGTATTTTTCATCATAATACCTTGATGCTCCCCTCCATCCTATCATTGGGTTGTCTTCTTTTGGCTCAAAAAGCTCTCCTCCAATCAGGTTGGCATATTCATTGCTCTTAAAGTCGCTTAGCCTTACAATAACATCTTTTGGATAAAATGCAGCAGCAATCATTGCAATACCCTCTGCAAGCTTATCTACGAAAAACTGTTTTTTATCATCATAGCCATATGTTAATTTTCCAATCTTTTCCTTAAGCTCAGGGCTTAAGGAGTCATAGTTTATCAAAGCCTTTGGGTGTATTTTTATGTACGAGTTTATAACAAACTCCTCTCGTGCCAGACCAACACCGTCATTCGGCAGAAAGCTCTGCTCAAAAGCCTGCTCAGGATTGCCGATGTTCATCATTATCTTTGTTCTTGTTTCTGGTATCTCCTTTAAATCTATCTCTTTTTTCTCAAAATCAAGAAGGCCTTCATAAACATAGCCCTCATCGCCTTTTGAGCAGTCTACTGTTATGTCCTGTCCTGTGCTTATCTTCTCTGTCCCATCAATTGTTCCTACAACACACGGAATTCCTAATTCCCTTGATATAATTGCTGCATGGCAAGTCCTGCCGCCTCTGTTTGTAATAATCGCTGATGCTATCTTCATTATCGGCTCCCAGTCAGGATCAGTCATATCAGTAACAAGAACTTCGCCTTTCTGGAATTCGCTTATTCTGTGGACATCTTTTATGACTCTTGCCTTTCCTTTGCCTATTTTTTCGCCTACAGAATGGCCTTTTATAATTATATTGCCGCTGCCTTTAAGCTCATATTTATTTATCTTGTTCTTATCTTCCTGGGAATGCACTGTTTCAGGCCTTGCCTGAACAATAAACAATTCTCCAGTAATGCCGTCTTTTGCCCATTCCATGTCCATAGGCTTATAATGCCCTGCCTTTTCTGAGTAATGGTCTTCAATAATGCATGCCCATTCTGCAAGCTTTAATACTTCATCATCATTTAAGCTGAATTTTCTCCTGTCTTCTTCATTAACCATAACATTTTTTGTTGGCTCTTGGCTGTCTTTGCTGTAAATCATCTTTATCTTTTTGTCGCCTATCTTTTTTGATATTATCGGCCTAAATCCCTGCTTTAATGTCGGCTTGAAAACATAGAACTCATCAGGATTTACAGCTCCTTGAACAATATTTTCTCCTAATCCATAAGATGAAGTTATAAGAACAGCATCTTTAAACCCAGACTCTGTGTCTATAGAAAACATAACTCCTGATGAAGCTAAGTCGCTTCTTACCATTTTTTGCACGCCTATGCTCAGCCCGATGGAAAAATGGTCAAACTTTTTGTCTTCTCTGTATGATATTGCTCTGTTAGTAAACAATGATGCAAAGCACTTTTTGCATGCATGTATTAAGTTGTAATTTCCCTTTATATTTAGGTATGTTTCCTGCTGGCCTGCAAAGCTTGCATCAGGCAAATCTTCAGCAGTTGCCGAGCTTCTTACAGCTACATCTGTATTCTCGCCGTACTGCTTGCACAGGTTTTTATAAGCCTCAACTATCTTTTCTTTTAAATCCTCTGGAAATTCAGCGTTCATTATTAAATCTCTTATCTTCTGGCCTTTCTCCATTAAGTCATTAACATCATTAACATTAAGCTGGCTTATTATTTCTTTTATTTTGTCTCTTACTCCTGTTTTTTCAATAAAATAGAAATAAGCCTTTGCTGTTATTGCAAAGCCGTTTGCAATGTTTATTCCTTTTTTTGTTAAATTTTGGTACATTTCGCCAAGAGAAGCGTTTTTTCCTCCAACAAGGCCAACATCTTCAATCCCAACCTGATCAAACCACAATATTAATTC
>JALTEW010000240.1 GCA_027073795.1 bacterium
TTGCCATCAGCTTTGCCTCTCTTGGCGGGATTCTTATTGGTATGGAAACCTATATCCTCCCCTACATGGGGTTTGCCATTATCATCCCCGTTTTCTGTGCCGCAATCATGGGCGGCATTGGAAACCCTTATGGGGCCATGCTCGGCGCCCTGATTCTTGGATTTGCGGAAAATTTTGGGCTCTATATCAATTTCGGCAAGGTGATAAACCTGCATGGGTTACTTCCCTTTTCAAAAGACCTTTTCATTCCAACCGGCTACAAACCAGCTATCAGTTTTGTCATCTTGATTGTGGTATTGCTCATCCGGCCGCGAGGTATCCTCGGGAAGAAAAAGGAAGGCTAATAATGGGACTCATTAACTTCTTAATCTATCTGGCAATTATGATGGGAATCTATGGCATTCTGAGCTTGAGCTTGAATCTTCAATATGGCTTTACCGGGTTGGCAAACTTTGGTCAAGTTGCCTTCTTCTGCCTGGGGGCCTATGTAACAACCATCATCACCCTTACCTTTGGCATGCCCTTTATTCTCGGTCTCCTGGGTGCCATGATGATAGCGGGCCTCTTCGGGTATGTCATTGCCATTCCAACAGCTGACTTGAAGGAAGATTACTGGGCCATCGTTACCCTGGCTTCCGCGGAAATCGTGCGAATGTTTTTTCTGAACGAGGGCTGGGTTGTAGGTGGCGGTGCCTACCGGGGAGGTGCCTTTGGGGTTGGAGGAATTCCTCAACCCCTGAAATCATATTTTTCACCTCAAACCTACCCCCTTTTCTATCTTTGTCTCGTCATCGTGTGCCTGATTCTTACCTATCTAATCATCAGAAAAATAACTGATTCACCCTTTGGGAGGGTCTTAAGAAGCATTCGAGAGGGAGATGACAGGCTCGCACAGGCCATGGGGAAAGACGTGAAAAAATTCCGTCTGAAGGCCATGGCGGCAGGCGGTATCTTCGGAGGCCTGGCTGGATGCCTCTGGGCGCATTATTACGGTTTCATCAGCCCATACCAGTTTATACCTCTGGAAACATTTATTGTGTGGGCCATGGTAGTAGTAGGTGGAAAGGGAAACAACAAAGGGGCTATTTTCGGTGCAGTTATTATCATTTTATTCTACCATTCTACGCGATATTTGAAAGATTACATCCCTATCGAGGAGGTTACCCTTGCCAGTTTGAGGATGGTAGCCATCGGTGTGCTCATCGTCATTGTCATGTTATTTATGAAAGAGGGGGTAATCAGGGAGAAGAAAAAGGAATATTAAACCTCTTGGTGGTAAATTTATGCTGAAATTAGAAAAGGTATACAAAAATTTCGGGGGGATTCAGGCCCTTTCCGGTGTAAGTTTTCATGTGGAACCCGGGAGCATAACGGGGCTTATCGGTCCAAACGGCTCTGGAAAAAGCACCTGTTTCAACGTCATTACTGGTTTTTACAGCAGAGATGGGGGGGACATCTATTTCAAAGGGGAAAAACTGGGGAACCTTGAACCTTTTGAGATCGCAAGAAAAGGAATCGGAAGAACTTTCCAGATCAGCCAGGTTCCGGAAAAGATGACGGTCATGGAAAACCTCTTGCTTGCCCCAAAGGCCCAGACGGGAGAAAAGTTTTTTAATATATTTCTCAAATTCGGAAGGATAGCGCGGGAAACACGTAACTACCTGGACAAAAGCAAGGATATTCTCAAGCTCCTGAAGCTGTACGAATTGAGAAATGAATACGCGGGAAATCTTTCCGGGGGTCAGAAGAAACTCCTCTCCCTCGGGAGAATTCTTATCTCAGACCCAACCCTTATCCTGCTAGACGAACCCACAGCAGGCGTCAATCCCACCCTTATCAATGAACTGATTATGGCCATAAAGCGTCTGCGTGATGAGGGGGGGAAAACGATCCTGATTGTGGAACACAATATGAAGGTCATCAGCCAGATTTGCGACCGGGTCATCGTGTTGGACTACGGAAAAAAGATAGCCGAGGGAACCCCCAGAGAAATACAAAATAATGAAGAGGTGCTGGAGGCATATTTGGGTGGTAACGCAAGGCGGGGGTTTGCCCCATGAAAATTCTTGAAGCAACGGATATCTTTGCCGGATACGGGAAGTCTGAAATCCTGCATGGTGTTTCTATTTATCTCGGGCAAAAAGAAGTGGTTACCATTATAGGCCCCAACGGGGCGGGGAAATCGACTTTGTTGAAGGCTCTCATGGGATACATCCCCATATCAAGAGGAAAACTCACATGGAAAGGTGAAGACGTGACACACCTCAAGCCTCACGTCAAAGTGCGCAAGGGGTTTGGATATGTGCCGCAATTAGGCAACGTTTTCCCCTCGTTATCTGTGTTGGAAAACCTGGAAATGGGTGGCTTCATTCAATCCAAACAGGTGGTACGGGAAAAAATTGAAAAGGCCTTTCAACTGTTTCCCATCCTCAAGGAAAAACGTGGGGAAAAGGCAGGAACCCTCAGCGGCGGGCAGAGACAGATGCTGGGGATGGCGCGTGCCCTTATGACAGAACCAGAGCTTCTCATGTTAGACGAACCCTCCGCAGGCCTTTCTCCAAAGGTCTCAGAAGAGGTGTTCCGGACCATTGCAGACATTCACAACAGATTGGGAAGATCTATTATCATCATCGAGCAGGACGCCTACCAGTCTTTGAACATTTCCGACCGCGGGTATGTGCTGGTGATGGGACAGAATGAATTTGATGATAAGGCTGAAAATATTCTGTCTAACCAGAAAATTAAGGAGGCTTACTTGGGAGGATAAAAAAAGAAAGGAGGTGAATTTTTAAAAAACAGGGTAACTTCCCAAGAAATTGAAACATCCACAGAGATAAAATTTCTTAGGGAGGTTTCCGAAACACCTAATATCCCAAAGAATTCTACCTTTGGGACAACAGGAAAAGGGAGGAAAGAATGAAAAGAGGTGTTTTGTTGTTTCTGGTGGCCGTTTTATCGGCCGCTTTACTGGTGGTCAGCATGCCTGCTTCTTCTAATGCAGCAGACCCTGTGATTGTTGGTTCTATAGATCCCTTGACAGGGAGCAATGCCATCCAGGGACTTGATATGAAAAGGGGCGAACAACTGGCGTTAGAGCAAATCAATACGGCAGGTGGAGTCTGTGGCCGTCCCCTGAAAATACTCTGGGAAGATACGGAATCAAGTGCCAAGGGGGGGATGGCAGCTGTACACAAGTTAGTAGAAATAAACAAGGTTCCCTTGATCCTCGGGGCATACTCGAGTGGGATTAGCCTGCCCACTGGTCAATGGACCAATTCAAAAAAGATTATCCAGATATCCGAGGCCTCTACTTCCCCAAAGTTGCGGGAAATTGGGCCATATTTCTTTAACGTCATGGGTCTTGATGAGGTGATGGGAACCAAGTTGGCCGAATTTGCCCTTGAAAGCGGCGCCCAAACCTTTGCATCCATCACAGTCAACAACCCCTTTGGAATTGGGATTGAAATCTGGACAAAAAAGACCATCGAAAGGGCAGGGAAAAAATGGCTGGCAGCCGTCAGATACGATGAAAAGAAATCTGATTATCGAGCGGAGCTGGAAAGGGTTTTTGCCAAGAAACCAGACGCTGTTTTCTTTACTGCCTACGGAACTGAGAGCAAATTAATACTCAAACAAGCCTATGAAATGGGCTTAAAACCACCCAAGGGGTGGTATGCAGACTACATGACCATGTGGAGTAACGAGGTCATCCCGAAAACTGCAGAGGGGATAAAGGGACTTGTCATGGGTTCAAATACAGGAACCCGTTTTGAGGAATACCGGGCAGCTTACCAAAAAAGATTTGGCAAAAAGGCGAAACAGACAGCCTTTGGGGCATATGCCTATGATGCTACCTGGATTGCGGCGCTTGCTCTCAATATGGCGGGAAGCACCAACACAGACAAAATTGCCAAAGCGCTTTATACGGTAAGCAAGGTTTACAAGGGCGTCACCGGAGACAAGAGCTTTGACAAAGACGGCATGCAGGTAACAGATTATTACAGGCGGATGATCTACAAAAACGGAAAGCTGCAACCCTATAAATAGGTTATTTTAAGCTTATACGGCTAAAAGGGCAGTATCTTCTGAACCACATAACCCATTAAAACCATAAGACGCAAGAAGAAGCCCGCAGAGAACTCTGCGGGCTTCTTCTCAAGTTAGGGTTCCATGTTAGAAGGTATAGTTTAACCCCACGTTGAAGATCCAGAGAGTTCCGTCTGCATCGTAGAGGTACGGCTCGTCGTCCGTGTACTTCCGGTAGGTGACCACCCCAGCCAGTTCCAGGGCCTTGTAAAGCTGGATATTGCAGCCCAGGGAACAATCGAACCGGCTTTGATCCAGATCGGAGTAGTCAGGATACCCTGAAAAATCCAAATCAAAGCCAGCGGCAAACGAGGGAGAAGGATCATTAAATGTGGTGTATCCCGGCGAAAGGTTGGACAAGTGAATGGAATCAAAATCTGCCTTCGACTTTGTGTAGGAAGTATCGAGATTCAAACTGACCCGCTTGGTGGGGGTGAACAGCGCAGAGGCATACAGGACATGGTTCCTGATTTCATAGTCATTGTCGCTGTACATAGAGCCAACCTGGCTCGTGAAGGAATGCCCCGCTCACCCGCCGAACATGCTCACACAAATATCGCTGGAATACTTCTCATATTGATAGTTGTACCCCAGCGAAAAGCTGAGCTTTTTCATGGGTATGAACCAGAGGTTAACCCCAGCCATATACCGGTCAGAATCCCAGTCGCTGTGGTCGTTGTCCTGTTTCTGATACTGGAACAACCCGTTAACCGACATGTTCGATTTTGGCATGTAAGTCGCGGAAAGTTTGATTTCATGCGAACTTTCCGGTGAAGCCGATCCATCATGCATCCGATGCGCACTATTGAAAACCTCATAATACGGCGTCGCAGGATGAAGGTTTCTTGCCTCTTCGCACGTCGCGCCAACATTTGTAAAGGGGTTGTCGATATTCTTGTAGGTATAGGCCACCCGATATTTCCACTTCATGTTGGGACGCCCATTAACCGCCAGTTTCAGTGTATTGGTCGTTGTTTCCGTATTTCCGCCTCTGGTCACCGCAAAGTTGTCCCGATCGATGTGGTCATACTCGTATCCCGCCCGGATGGTGGTGCACCTATTCAGCCGGTAGGACGCATCCAAATCCCCCGTGAACTCACCGCGGTCGATGGCCGATTGCCTTACGAAGCTGAAGTTGTCCGTTGGCTTATAGGCCGGATCAAACGACACAAAATGGCTTTCAAGTACCACATTGGCATCATCACTATCAATATTGATATACCGACCCCGTGCCGACACGGTCAGCCTGCGTTTCATGAAGTCCTTGGTCAACCTGAGGTTGTACGCCTGCTGGTCCACGTCGAGGCCGTTGTAATCATCCTTCATCGTGGAATTGACATACGATCCATACGCCGTGGTTTCTGCAGGCAAGTCCGCGTGCAGTTTGATAACGTGGGTCTTCTTCTCCGAATCAGGAATCAGGTTCCGGATACCGTCAACCCCATGCATGTTCAACCTGCCACCAAATATGGCGGTTTTTCCGGCCGATGGGGTTTTCACGTCATCATAGTAGATCATGGATGTACCGGCATCGTTGTTAAAGTCACGATCGGTGTAGGTATAATCGACCGTCACAACGCCGACCCGAAGGGTTGCCCCTACAGACAGGTCGTTTGTCTTCTGGTCGATCCTGTTTCCATACCCCACGATATGACAGGGGGTGCACTTGCCGGTCATCAGGGTTCCCTGTTTCCACCCATGACGGATCTCGTTTCGCCACCCTGCATGGAAGGTCAGGGCAGGAAAGGACGGCACCGTCACCTTCACCGACATCTTGGTTAATTGACGATAGATCTGGTAGTTCTTGCCCGGCTGCTGGTCCGTGTATTTCCACTTCTGTGCCCCTTCCAGCTCCCCGCTTTTTGTCCAAAAGGGATTGACGACCATCTTCCCGTGCAACTCATCTTTGAAGAGGGGGTCATGGCGGGTCCGGTGGATAAACTTGCTGTAATCTACCTTGAATCGCACCGACCGGTTGATATCCAAGTCGAGATTGCCAGCGTTATCGTCACTGGTTGTGTATCTTCCGTTTAAATCGATAAAGTTTTTGCCGAACGACCCGGTGTAGCCAAACAATCCCGTGGGGCTGCCACCGTCATCATTGTACTCCGCAACATTTGTCTTTGAATCATCCGTGCTGGTGCTGTAAAACCCAGCGCCCACTTTTAGCCGGTAGGCCTTCTCCGCCTTTTCGTCGCCGGCGAAGGCAGACCCCAGGGAAAGGGCACAGATAAATACAGCGGCAACCAGCAGGATCAGGGTTGAACGTCTCATGATTCTCCTCCTTCTCACTGGCGATTGACTTACATTTTTATGCGTGTTTGACACGATTTTCCTCCGCTTTTGTATTTACCTTGTTAATGCCTTCCCCTGTCCCGGCGTGGACAACGATGGTAGGTCAGACCCGTGGATCTGGCTGTGGCACTGGGTGCATCGGGTCCCCATAACCATTTTGACACTATGCCGTTCCGGGGAAATTCCGGCGCCTGTTCCCGGCTGTTTTGTGGTGAATACTGAATGGAAGTGGACATGGTGACACTGCAGGCAGAGAAATGGCTCGTTCTGCTTGAGCAGGTTGTCCGCCACTGTCCCGTGCGGGTCGTGACAGATCGTGCAGTCTTCCTCTACCGGCGGATGCTCGTAGGTGAACGGCCCCTGTTTGTCCGCATGACACCTCAGGCACAAATCGTTAATCCGCTCTTCCGTCTTCAGGTTGTGCAGGCTGCTGCCGTGATTTTCGTGACAATCGGAGCACTTCATCTTCCCTTCCCGCACCGGATGGTGGGAAGGATAGTTCATCTTCGCACGAATATCTGCATGACACTGGTAACAGAGTTCCGGCTCCGCCATCTTCAGGGTCCCCTTGGCGGGATTCTGGTGAATCTTGTGACAATCAACACAGGTAACATCATTGAGGGCATGCTCGTTGCCGCGCCAGTCCATTCCCGCATCCTTGGAATGGCATCGCAAACAAACCGCCGAGGCCTCACCCGGCGTAATACCACCTTCCTGTCCCACATTGCTAAAACGGATGATCTTTGAGACATCCCCGTCATTTTCAATGTGGACGCTTCCAGGACCATGGCAGGACTCACATCCCTTCTGCCCCTTGACCTCGAAATCGGCCAGCCTGCCATGAATGGTCCCCTTGAACTGCTTCACAAGGTCTTCATGACAGTCAGCACAGGCATCGGTACCCTCATAGGTTGCTCCCTTGATTGCCACAGGCATCTTAATCATCGCCTTGCCCTTCCCCTTCATCGAAGCGCAAGTCCCCATGACCATCGCCACCGATATCATCAGGACGAGCATCATCAGGGTTTGAACGGTACTTCGTTTCATTTAGTTCCTCCTTCGTTTCGCAATGACTATCCTCCTTCAAGTTCCTGTAGCAACTCCCTTTACTTGAACCTATAATCCCCTGAATAACTTCTTCCTTCACCCCCTCTCCTTTGTAGTATATTTCCTGCCTTATATCGTTTGCTAAATTACCTTCCTATAAAGGACAGATGACATAGCAATATGTAAAAATCACATTTTAGAAATCTAATATATATTATAGTAAAAATTTTTAATCTTGCAAGCAATTTTATTGAATTATAAAACGTTTTTCTGTTCATCCGACTAAAGCACCTGGCCTTATGAATGGTCATGATCTTAAGGTTGACGGCTTCGTAAAAAGTCCAGCTTCTGCGTTGTGCTACATCCCCTGCCCTGTTAAATTCTCGCATGCGAGACGGCAAAACAGATTTAACAGGGTAAAATTT
>JALTEW010000241.1 GCA_027073795.1 bacterium
ATAAGGATTGGCATTAATGACATCTACAGTGACATGGACATTGTGGAAGTCACAGCCCAGTTGTCTCAGGTAGCCGAGGTATGTCTGAAATCCGCCTACAGGATCGCCTTGAAAACGCAATTGAACAGATATTCTCTTCCAAATAACCTGAATCCCCCTTTTGTTATTTTAGGGATGGGCAAGTTAGGGGGTATGGAGCTCAATTACAGTTCCGACCTTGATCTTATCTTCTTGTTCGACGACTCAACCCACTCGGGGCTTCCAGAAAATGTGGACCCAAACGAGTTCTATAGTAAGCTCGCTCAGCGTTTTATCACGGTTATGTCTTCCCAAACCGTTGAAGGAAACCTTTACGAAATCGACACCCGTTTAAGACCTTCTGGGACTTTCGGCCCCATTGTCACGTCCATTCGCTCGTTTAGAAAATACCACAGGCACTCGGCCTGGTTTTGGGAACGACAGGCTCTTATCAAGGCCCGTCCCATTGCGGGGAATCAGGAGATATTTCCCCTCGTAGGCCGGGTGCTCGAAGAGATTGTCTATGGAAAACCCCTCACAGAAAAGGAAAAAAAGGAAATTCTTGAAATTCGATTGCAGATGGAGAAAGAAATCGCGAAAGAATCACCCAGGCGTGCCCATATCAAGTGTGGCCATGGGGGCCTAATTGACATAGAGTTCCTTATTCAATATTACCAATTAAGAAATGGATTGGAGTCCCCTGAGGTGAGAAAACCAAATACCCTGTCGGCTCTCAAAGCGCTGGAGAGGATTGATGCTCTTCCCTATAAAACAGCAACGGCTTTGAGGGAAGGTTATCTTTTTCTCCGGAAGCTTGAAAACCGCCTCCAGATCCTTGAAAATCGATCTTCCCCTGTTTTCAATCCCCAGGGACCGGAAATGGCATTACTGGCCCGTCGTTTGGGATACAGGGTGAAGGATGGAAAATCCGCCGGGGAAAGATTGTATGAAGATTATCGTCAGACAACCAGAAAGATTCGTGGGTACTTTCTACGTCATGTTGGAACCTTGCGAAATACCTAACTATCTATTAAAATAAAGGTGGAGTTCCCCCCAATGTCAAGACAAAAAAGGTTAACGGGCGTTTTTTTTCTTGGGTTTATCCTATTTCTTTATGGCTCTTTTGAGATATGTAATAACAAGATCACAGAACCTCTATTTCCCTTTCAGGTCACGCCATTCCGGGAGATCACCCCAAATGACGCATGGAAATTAATTCAGGAAAACCAGGGCAACCCGAATTTTGTTATTTTGGACGTACGAACCCCTAAAGAGTTTCTCAAAGAAAGGATCACAGGTGCCATCAATATCAACTTCTATGCGTTCACCTTCAATCAGGATATCTCCAGGCTGGATAAGCTTAAGACGTACCTGGTCTACTGCAAATCCGGGGTGCGAAGCGGCGGCGCCATAAAAATCATGAAAAGAATGGGGTTCAAGAAAGTCTTTCATTTGAGCAGGGGCATAGAAGGATGGGAAAAAAGCGGCCTTCCCATATTCAGAGGCCCATAACAGCGTTTTCAAAGCTAAGATCCAAAAGACACAAGGTTCATTGTTCAATTTTTTAGTTGCATTTACCCGGGCTGTATGTTAATTATTAGCGTGAATTTTTCGTTTAACAAAAACAATTGAAAGGAGGACAGCATGTTAATTGAGGAGAAATTTACAGTGAACGCCCCGGCTAAGAAGATCTGGGACTTTGTTATCAACCCAGAGTTGATCGGGCCTTGTGTGCCTGGATTGGAAAAAATCGACGTTCTGGATGAAAACACCTACGAAAGCGTTGTGAAGGTCAAGGTGGGATTTATCAAACTTAAGATGAAGACAAAAACGGTTATTACCGAGCAGGACCCTCCCCACCACATGAAAACTGTTTCCGACGGGAAAGATGCCCTTAAAGCCGGAGATGTTCATCAGGAAATGACCGTAGATGTCAAGGAAACATCTGATAACGCATGCGAAATCTCGTACAGTGCGAACGTACGCGTTACGGGAAAGCTGGCCACGTTTGGTGAAAAGATTATGCGCTCGACCACCAAAAAACTATCTGAACAGTTCATCAAGAATCTAAAGGCAAAATTAGAAGAACAATAACGGGAGGCAAACAGGGCAATGAGAGATTTCGAATATATTGCACCCAAATCGGTGGAAGAAACAATTGAGGCTCTATCCAAGTACAAGGATGATGCCAAGATTATCGCGGGCGGTCAGTCCCTGCTCAACATCCTGAAGCAGGACCTCATGGCGCCTGAATACCTGATTGATATCAAAAACCTTTCAGCGTTGGATTATATCACCTACGATGACAAAGAGGGCCTGAGAATTGGCGCGACCACAACCCATCACACGGTGGAAACCTCTCCTCTTATTATCGAGAAATATTCCATCCTCTCCGAAATGGAACATACCCTTGCCTTTCCCCAGACCCGTAACTGGGGAACGATCGGAGGGAACCTCTGCATCCAGGATCCAACGGGAGATGTGGCACCTATCCTCATCGCACTCAAGGCAACGGTAAAGATTGTGGGACCAAACGGGGAGCGCATCCTCCCCATGGAAGACTTTTCAACGGATTACTACGAAACCGTTCTGGAAGAGGATGAGATTCTGGCGGAGATCCAGGTTCCACCTATTGCGCCAAGAACAGGCATTGCCTATTCCAAATTCCGGATTGTGGATGGCGATGCCCCCATTGTTGGTGCGGCTGTGTCCTTTACCCTCAAGGACGATGGCACCTGTCTTGAGGCAAGAATCGCTACGAACGGCACGGGACCGATTCCTTTGCGAATACCTGATGCCGAGGCAGTTTTTAAAGACAAAAGGATTACGGATGACCTTATCATAGAGGCCGTGGAGACTGCTGGTGAGGCCATGGAATGTATTCCGGACATCGTGGCCTCTGATGAATACAAGAAGAGAGTCGCCAAGGCTTATGTAAAACGGATGGCCAGAAAGGCCCTGTCGCAGATTCAATAAAAGGAGGAGAAACAAGCCGTGAAAAAGATCCTTAATTTTGTTTTGAATGGTCAGCCCTATGAGGTTGCGGTCAAGCCGAAAACAACACTCATAGAATTGATCCGGGAAGAGATCGGTCTTACGGGACCTAAAATAGGTTGTAATGAGGGGGCTTGCGGTGCGTGCACCGTCCTTGTTGATGGAAAGGCCGTTTACAGCTGTTCAGTTCTTGCCCTGCAAGTAGAGGGAAAACACGTGGAAACGGTTGAAAGCCTGGCGGAGGGTGAAAAGCTTCATCCCTTGCAGGAGGCCTTTTTGGATGACGGGGGCTACCAGTGTGGGTTCTGTACCCCGGGTATGCTCATGGCGGCCAAGTCCCTGCTCAACGAAAATCCTGACCCGACCAAGCATGAAATCCGCCATGCGATTACTGGGAATCTCTGCCGATGCACAGGATATGTCAGGATTGTTGATTCTATCTATGACGCGGCACAAAGAATGAAGCATGAAGGGGGGAAGGAATCATGAGCGAATATTCAGTCATAGGCAAACCCATCCGGAGAGTTGACGGTATAGAGAAGGTAACGGGGGCCGCTCAGTATGCAACGGATATCCGGCTTCCCGGTATGCTCATTGGCAAAATGCTGAGGAGCACGCACCCTCATGCGAAGATTCTCAATATCGATACAAGTGCGGCTGAAAAGCTTTTGGGCGTCAAGGCTGTTATTACTGGGCCACGTGATACCCTGGGTGTAAAATATAGCAACTGGCGGCGTTATCCCCATCTGATGGATGAACCAGCCTTGGCGATGGATAAGGTTCGATACATTGGAGAGCCCGTAGCCGCTGTGGCCGCGGTCGACGCCGACGTGGCAGAAGAAGCCTTGAGCTTGATTGAAGTAGAATATGAAACGCTACCGGCTGTTTTCGACCCTTTGGAGGCCATGAAAGATGGGGCGCCAAAGATTCACGAGGGTCCAACAGTGCGAAACAATGTGAGCGAGGCAAGACATTTCGAATTTGGAAACGTGGATGAAGCCTTCAAGACATGCGATTATGTCCGCGAAGACGCCTATTATCTCCATGCTGTGACCCATGCTTTCATCGAACCCTATAACTCCGTGGCCCAGTATGACAGAGATGGGCGGCTGACCCTATGGACAACAACCCAGACGCCGTACTATGTGCAGATACTCCTGGCCATGACACTGGGGATGAAGGAAGGGAACGTCCGTGTGATTACACCCCGTGTGGGCGGTGGTTTCGGTGGGAAGATGGAGCTTTTCTCCGACCAGTATGTCGCGGCCCGCCTTTCCATGAAAGCCGGCCTGCCCGTAAAAGTGGAACTGACTCGCGAGGAATGTTTCGAGGGTGGACGCCGCCGCCACCCCATGTATTACACCTTGAAGACCGGCTACATGAAAGACGGCACCCTGGTGGCCAAGGAAGCCAAAGTTTACACCGATGGTGGCGCTTACAATGCCATGGGGCCTACCTCTCTCTATTTGTCCGGTTTTTTTCAGATGTTTCCCTACGCCATCCCCCATTACCGGTATGATGGATTTCACGTCTACACCAACAAAACGCCTGCCACGGCCATGCGCGGTTTTGGAGGACCACAAGCCGAATTCACCTGTGATTCCCAGATAGACATGATTGCCGAACACCTGGGGATGGACCCCGCCGAGATCCGCCTGAAAAACCGTATGAAACCAGGGCATGTCATTCCCGGGCTTGCCAAGGTGGGAAGCTGCGGGATCAAGGAATGTATTGAAAAGGCCATGGAAAGCACCGGCTGGAAGGAAAAGAAAGGCAAACTTCCTCCCGGGCGTGGGATCGGAATGGGCTGCTACGGCTTTATGTCCGGGGGCGTTTTTAACTGGATCAATTCCCCCTATGCCTATTCCGGCGCCATGGTTCGTGTCAACGTGGACGGAACAGCCAATGTCTATATCGGCTCGTCTGATATTGGACAGGGGTCTGATACCGTCGCGGCCCAAGTCGTGGCGGAAAAACTGGGAATTCCCATGAGTGATATTAATGTTATTCGTGGCGACACCCACAATTGCCCACCCGATCTTGGAGCCTGGGGAAGCCGGCAGACCCTGATGGTAGGCAACGCCCTGATCATGGCATGTGACCAGATTCTGGAAAAGCTCTACAAGACCGCTGCCGCGCTGATGGGTCCCAACGTCGTGTATGACTACGCGGCGAAAGACGGCCGCATCTTCATCAAGGAACGGCCGGAGCGTGGGTTGGACTTTGTGGAGGTGGTAAAGGCGGCTATTCGCGCCGATGAAGGAAACCAGCTCATTGGCCGGGGATACTACACACCCCATGATAAGGGAATGGTTTCCCCTGCTTACAGCTTCGGTGCCCAGGTTGCCGAGGTAGAGGTGGATCAGGAAACGGGTAAGGTGACCCTTCTTCAGGTCACGACGGCCCACGACTGTGGACAGGTCATCAATGAGTTGGGTGTGGAAGGTCAATTAGAGGGGGCCTTCGTCATGGGACAGGGCTACACCCTTTCAGAAAACCTTGTCACTGACCAGGGCAAAATCCTGAACCCCTCCTTCGTGGACTATAAGCTGATGCGGGCACCTGACGTTCCTGAGAATTTTACGTCGTTGATGGTGGAAACCTACGAACCGGAGGGACCCTTTGGCGCGAAGGAAGCAGGTGAAGGCCTCACCAATCCCAACGCCGGGTGTATTGCCAACGCCATCTATGACGCCGTGGGGGTACGTATCACAGACATGCCCATTACACCGGAAAAGATCCTCAGGGCGTTAGATGAAAAGAAGAAAGAGGCTAAAGGTTAAAGGAAAAGGGTTAAAGGAAAAGAGGAGGTTTGACAACCTCCTCTTTTTTTACGGCATGAAGCGGGTTGTCTATTTCCCACCTTCGATTCTTTCCCTAATGAGGTTCCTGATCGTGTCATCAATGGCATAGAGACCGCTGATCAGCATGGATCCCCCCTGCTCAAACACCGCTCGTTCAAGAATTTCATCTGGAATGTCGGTTTCCAGGATATAGGTGTCACCAAAGTTTTGAACATGATCCACCAGGGTCAGCTCAGCCTTACAGCCCCATACGCTGATACAAAAATAGTAACCCCGCATCTCTTCAAACATTTCCCCATACTTCTCCGGGTCTCCAAAGGCCTTGCGGGTTTGCACGGTTACCTTCTGCGGTGTAAGGTCCCAGAGGATTTGATCCCATACCTTTCGGGTATCTTTGAGTGTTCTGAATTCCATGCGTATCCTTTATGGAAGGTCTTCCCTTCAACCTTCAGACTTCTACCCTCAACCTAAGAATCTAATCTTCTCCAAAATACGCCGTTGTATTGGTGATGGGATCGAGTTTTTCTAACTCCTCCTTCCAGTTTTTCTCCTCAAGGTGCTTGATAATCTCCTCCTTAGAGTGCTTGTCAACAAGGTCAATAGATAGGGCAAGACGATACATGATCCTTCCCTTCTGGATAAAGCGGTATTCAAACCGCATATGGGTTACATACTTGAACTCTATCGTGTAACCCGGAAAATTCTCCTCAAAATATGGAATAAGGGTTCTCGCTTTTTCAACATCAGGCATGGTTTTTCCTCCTTTTGTTTCGTTCTGTTCAGCTTGTTGCATGTCGCCCCGTTTAAGAGGCCTTCTTTGTTGCTTCATGATCCTGTCGAGAAAAAACTTTCCCGTCCAAGACATCACGCACCATCCTTGCCAGTGTATAAGAACTATAGGGTTTTTGGATAACGGCAGAAACCTGCCCTTCCTGGTGAAAATCACCTACCATAGAGTAGTCTCCCGTTGTCAGAATGGTTTTTATAATAGGTTTCTTCTCTTTGGCATATTGTATTAACCCCTTGCCTGAAGAGGCAACGTCCCCGATAATCAAGTCGACCCTATCCATTTCCCTTGCAAAAACCTCAAAGGCCTTTTTGCTTTCTGCGATGATAATCGTGTAACCCGTATCATACAAAACCCAGTTGATAAAATCCTGCCAAAACGGGTCATCCTCCACAATCAAGACCGTTTCTGTTCCAAAAATGGATTTATCCAATTTGTCCATAGAGACCTTTAATTCTCTTTTCTCATCTTTCGAGGATGGGAAAAAATTTGTATTTTTGAGTGCCTCTTCGATATTCTCAGCCCGATCTCCGATAACCCCTCGATACTTTTTTGAAAAACAAAGGAAATAGTGTCTTCCCCGATAAAGGGGACACTCCCGGCAGCCCTTGCCGGAAAAAGGGCAATTCATCTTCCTTTTCGCCATAGTTCCCCTCCTTTTATATAAATTTATCCTATCAACAAAAATGTGTCAATCCATTTTTTCAAGTGGATTTGCCTGTTGCGCCCAATAGGGAAATATAGATAAGGCAGGGTTGCTTCGCTACGGGAAAGATGAAGTCTCTCTGCTTCGCAGCCTGCCTGTGATGTTTTGTCCCTGTGAGTAATAATCATGGTGTGCCTTAAACCCGATGGGTAACCTGTCTGCGTGCAGTACGCACAGGCAGGCTGGTGTGGATCAGTCAAGGCTGATCCACTAACCGATAAAAAAATGGCGGGTGCAAACAGAACCGAGAACTGCCCATGCCGGAGAGTGAAGCTGGGTGACCCCACTCACTTACCGCCTATACATACCTGTCAGCTTTGTCTCTCCCAGGACGTGACCCTTCATGGCGTTCAAGAGCTGCTGTTTTGTGGCCCCGGGGGCCAGATCAAGTTTCGTATCAAGGGCATAGATCTTGAAAAAGTAACGGTGGGCTGGTCCCTTGGGTGGGCAGGGCCCCCCGTACCCAATCCGGTGAAAATCGTTGATGCCCTGCCTGGATCCATCTGCCAACTCCCTTGTGGTGGGAACCCCCAAGGGTAACC
>JALTEW010000242.1 GCA_027073795.1 bacterium
AGTCCAATCCGTCATCCTCTTTTATCGGGACAGGATCTGATGCCGGGATAAACACCAGCCTGACGCCTCCTTCCAGGTTGACGGCCAATTGTCCTTTCCTGTTGCCTTTCAATTCATGACATTTTACTGGCGGAACCTTGGAAATATCCTCAAGTGTTTCGGCAGCGTAAAGCTCCATTAATCGTTGGTGAAGCCTTTTAGCAGTCTTTGCCCCAAATTTCCTTATTGCCAAATCGCTTTTGGAACATAGCTGCTGAAGCTTCTTTGTTTTAAAGTATAGATCCACGTCTGTTATTTGTCAAGAGAATTATTAACATAACATGTTAAGAATTTATTTAAGTATTTTAGACGCTCAAATCTCATTTGTTCTTTCCCGCAATTCCCGGGCAAGCTTACGGCCCTTTTCGGTTAGGCGGTATTTTTGCAGGCGGCTGTTGGGCCGCTCGGGGATTGTCATCTCGATCAGGCCCGCGTTGAGGGCGGGGGCGAGGTAACGGGAGCGAAAGGATTTGCGGTCCTTCAGGTCCAATGCGGCTTGAATCTCCCCCCGCGACATTTTGCCGTTCAGGACGAAAAGCAATCGTTCGACTTGTGGGGTAACTTGGGGGCTGACTTGGGGGGTGGTGTATTGAGCCAGCGCCTCCTGGATTGCCGCCAGCATGAATTCAACGAAAGGGAAAGAATCCCCTTTGCTCGTGCTTTGGGCCAGTGCCTCGTAATAGTCCTGTTGCCTTTTGTAAACCATGCTTTCGACCGGCACCGCCGTGAATATCGGGTTCCAACGGGAAAGAATCAGGGTTTGCCAAAGGCGCCCAATGCGGCCGTTTCCGTCCTCAAAGGGATGGATGAACTCGAGTTCATAGTGGAAGATCACGCTTGCGACAAGGGGGTGGTGTTCACTTGTCTTCAACCATTCAAAGAGATCACGCATCAGCGCGGGCACGCGCTTTGCCGGTGGCGCCACATGGATAACCCTTTCCCGTGCCATGATGCCCACTCCGCCTTGCCGGTAGCGCCCGGCTGAATCGAGCAGGCCCCGCATCAGGGTCTTGTGTGCCTCCAGAAAATCGGCTTCCTTTTCCGGGTTCCATCGGGGCAACCGGTCATAGGCCGTGAGCGCGTTACGGACTTCCTGTATTTCCCGTAGGGGCGCAATAACCCTTTTGCCTTCAAGAATCGCCGTGATTTGCTCCAGCGAAAGGGTGTTCCCCTCGATGGCAAGCGATCCCTGGATCGTGCGGAGGCGGTTGATTCGCCGAAGCCATAGTTCCCGGGTGGTATCTTCAGAAGCGCCGAGTCGTCCAATAGCCTCGCTGATGTCCGCCACCGCTCTCACGATACGCGGGGTGATGGTGCAGGGGGGATGGTAGGTGGAGACTTCATCCATAGTTCAACCCTATTTTACCAAGATACATTTTAAGGCATATTTTGCACATTGAGCAGCCGGGGGATTAATTTGTATTCTTTTGTAGATTTTTCCATTCTGAAAATCTTAAGGTGCCGGAATTCTTTTTTCTGTTTTAGCGCCCTGGCGATTATTTCCGAAGTTTCAGGAGATCTGAGGCCTAAATATATTTCTCTGACCGATGAAGGCGGAATTTTCACATAATAATTTCCGTCCTTGTCCTGCTCTTCCAATTCTTCAAAAACCCGCACTTCTTCTTCATAGCACCAACCGCTTTCTTTTCTTCCCAAAACATCTTTAAATCCCTTCTCATATTCTTTCATGACCTGCTTACTCATCATTGGAATCGAAGCCGTGTATGGGAACAGAACCATGTCTTTTCCGTTTGTTACTTTAACCAACTTAGCTCTATCTCCTACGAACTCGTTTTCTTCCAGCCCGATTACAATTCCTTTATGTGCATTTGCATAATGAGACCACATTTGAATGATGTCTGGACGTTCTGACATGCAAGTGATTCCAAACATATTGTTGAAAAATTCTTTTGTTGATTTAATGGCATTTTCCTGCCCTTCGATTAAAAATTCCGAAACTTTAGCTGCCATGTTTTTAATTGAATTTTTGTTATGAGACCATCCAAGTTTTGTGAGTTCGATTGACCATTTTTCTATAAGTTTTGGATCTTCCTCAAACTCTGCCTTAATTCTTTCAAAGGCTGTCTCATCGTCCATACCAAAGGCCAAATCAAAAGGGTCGTTGAACTCGCTGACTCTTGTTACTTTCAGTCTTGAATGAAGGAGGATGTCGAATCCATCAGAATTACAGTATTTATAAAGCATTTTAGTACATTACAAACAATTTTAGGTTTCTGAACAAAAAATCTTCCATCTTCCCAGTTACAAGAATATTTGTTTTCACCGTAAGGGTATTTCGTCC
>JALTEW010000243.1 GCA_027073795.1 bacterium
GGAAGGCGCCGTCCATAAGCCTTCAAGATGATTTCGGGCCCAATCCCAGCCGGATCCCCCATTGTGATACCTATCTTAGGAATGCTTTTCAAATTCATGCCTTTGGTAAAGGTTAAAAATGTAAGGTCTTCGATTCATCTTTTTAACATTATACGCATTCAATTCTAAGAGCAATAGGCCTTTGGGATAAAAACCAAATAAAAAATGTATAGTGGATAATGAAATCTGCAACAGAGGATGATTTTTATAATGAAATGACGTTTTTCTTTAAATATTTTAGGTGGTTAAGATGTCTATCATTTGTTGTGTCTTGGCCATGGCGTATCTTGACAAATTGATAATATGTCAATAGATAGGATTACTTCATTGTGTTGAATTATGGTGGGGTTGAAAACGATATAATGTATTGAAATTAAAGCTATTTGTTATTATGGATGCCTTAAGGGGTAGAAAGAAATGAATAAGACAGCAAGGATCAATAAAAGGCGTTGGATAGATTGCTTAGGTCCTGTTGAAGACCTTGAAAGCTATGTCAAAGCAGATTGGTGGAGGCAAATTTTCAATGCAAATTATCTGAGAACAGATGGCGATGTTATAGAAGATCATGCAATCACTCGCAAGGAAGTAGATATTTGTCTTGATATATTATCTCCTTCGGAAGACAATAATATTTTAGACTTGTGTTGTGGTCAAGGAAGGCATTCTTTTGAACTTGCCGAAAGGGGTTTTAGAAATATTACAGGATTAGACAGGTCTCACTACTTAATCACAAGAGCCCGTAAGCTTAATCTTGAAAAAGGTATGGGCGTTACCTTTAAGGAGGGGGATGCAAGGAATTTACCTTTTGCGCCGGATACATTTGATTATGTTCTCATACTTGGGAATAGCTTTGGATATTTTGAATCTCTGGCCGATGATTTAAAAGTTCTTCAAAATGTTTTAAGGGTCTTGAAACCTTCGGGAATGATATTGATTGATCTTATGGATGGAAAGTATATGAAAAGGAAATTTCAGGCTCGAAGCTGGGAATGGATAAATAAGAATTATTTTGTATGTAGAGAACGTTCACTATCAAAAGACAAAACCCGCATAATCTCGAGAGAAGTCATTACACATGTGAAAAAGGGGGTTATTTCAGACCAGTTTTATGCGGAAAGGCTTTATTCGAAAGAGGATATAAGCAATCTGCTTGAAAGCGCGGGATTTGAGAAAATAAGCTTTAATTCTATGATGAAGCCTGCCTCAAAGAGAAATCAAGACTTGGGTATGATGGGGAGTCGTTTCGTTGTTTCAGCGATGGCTAAAAAGAAAAAATGGTCGCCCCCGCTAAGAGCAGGGAAAGTCTCTAAAAATGTCGTCGTTATTCTGGGAGATCCCCGTAAGACCGATGTTATCAAACCAAATGCCAACTTTGATGAGGATGATTTTTTCACAATTAATGAGTTAAAAAGGGCGTTGACTGAATTAAAAGATTATAAATTTACTTACTTAGATCAACATGACACACTTATAAGCAAATTAATATACATGAGGCAGAAAATAGATTTTGTTTTTAATTTGTGTGATGAAGGATATTTCAATGAGGCCTCAAAAGAACTCCATGTTCCCGCTTTTCTTGAAATGCTTAACTTACCTTATACGGGTGGAACTCCACAATGTCTTGCCTATTGTTATGACAAATCGCTTGTCCGAGGGATTGCCTCAGAAATGGATATTCCTGTTCCAAAGGCCTTTCTAATCCATCCTGAAGATGTCAATTTCATAGAATTTCCGCTCCAGTTCCCCGTTATCGTAAAGCCTAACTTTGGAGATTCCGGCTTTGGTATCACTCAGGACAGTGTATGTTTTGATCTCGAGTCGCTTGAGAAAGCTATTTTTACGGTTAGAGAAAAGTTCGGCTATGACAAGCCAATACTTGTTGAGCAGTTTCTTAATGGAAAAGATATTAGCGTGGGGATTATTGGAAACCCACCTGAATCCTACATATCCCTGCCTATTATCGAAATAGATTACTCAGAGCTCCCATCTGATTTACCAAAGATTTGTGGTTATGAGTCTAAGTGGCTTCCAGAATCTTTTTATTGGAAGATAAAATCTGTAAAAGCTACTTTACCAGAGGCAACAGAAAGGTATCTGATTGCCAGTTGCGTGAGATTGTTTGAAAGATTGAAATGCAGGGATTACGCAAGATTTGACTGGCGTCTCGATAGAAATAATACGCCGAGGCTACTGGAAGTTAATCCTAATCCTGGTTGGTGCTGGGATGGACATTTGGCTATAATGGCCAAGATTGCGGGGCTCTCGTATCCAGAGATGTTAAGTGAGATTTTGAAGGCGTGTGAGCAAAGGTTGCTGGCAGCCAATGCACAAAACCAGGAAAAGCTTGGCTCTGTAATTGATTAGGACTACGGGATATTTTTGAAAATAGTATATTAAGGGGAAAATTTCGTATAGCTTGGAGGTTGTGCCATGAAACGTATCCTCGTTGCTTATGTTGATCCATTGTCTTTCCAAGCAATTGAGCAGTGCTTCCAACCAGAATATTTGATAGATGCTGTAGCAGATAGAAAGTCATGTTTAGAACTTTTCAATAAAAGACGGTATGAGTTTCTTTTTATCGATGTGGAACTTCTTTGTTCCGGGTCATTGTCTTCAAATGGGCGTACCAATTACAAAGAACTTTTACAGCCTTTTTGGCGTGTATTTCCAAATATCAGGATTGTTATTATGTCTTCTCAAGAAAAGATTCGAGATGCCGTAATGGCAGTTAAAGCAGGTGCTGGCGATTATATAACATATCCTATAAACAGGGATGAGCTTAAGCATATTACAGAAAATATTTATGAATCCACGTTAAAACAAGAGGAATTAGGTTATTTAAGAGATAGATTTTGGGCGATTGATTCTCTGGAGATTGTTAATACGAAAAGCCCGAGGATGAAAAAGGTATTTGAGAAGATACGGTTGGTGGCCCCAACAAAAATGACAGTTTTGCTGACAGGAGAAACTGGCACGGGTAAAGGGGTGCTGGCGAGACTTATCCATCGACATAGTAACCGGGCGGAATCTCAATTTATAAGTGTTCATTGTGGTGCAATACCCGATACCCTTATTGAAAGCGAGTTGTTTGGTCATGAAAAAGGGGCATTTACGGGAGCTGACCGCAGGAAACTTGGCAAATTTGAAATAGCTCAGAAGGGGACAATCTTTTTAGATGAGATAGGAACGATTACACCCTCTGCCCAGGTCAAGCTTTTACAGGTATTGCAAGAGAAAACATTTCAAAGGGTAGGGGGAGAGACAGATATTGAAGCGGATGCACGAATTATTGCTGCCACAAATGAGGATTTGAAACAGATGAGTCTTCAGGGACGTTTTAGAAAAGACCTTTTTTACCGTTTGAGTGTGTTCCCCATAGATATTCCCCCACTTAGAGAAAGGTTAGAAGACATTCCTTATCTTGCCGATGTTTTTTTAAAGAGATTGAACAAATTGTATTCAAAGGAGATATACGATGTGGATCAAAGGGTATTGAGCGCCTTCGAAAATTATGAATGGCCCGGAAATATACGTGAGCTGGAAAATCTCATGGAACGTGCCTACATACTTGAGAGTTCTCCTGTGCTTACCGCTGAGAGTTTCCCAATTGAGCTTTTTGTCTCGGACATCAAAGCTCCAGGGTCTTCTTCAAGTGATTCTTTCCCCACATTGTCTCAGGTGAGAGCTCAGGCCATTGAGGCTATTGAAAAGAATTACTTGAATAATCTCCTTTCTTTTTATAAGGGCCATATCCAAAAATCAGCAACAGCTGCAGGTATTAGCAGTCGTCAATTACATAAGTTGATGTCCAGGTATGGAATAAAAAAAGAGGGGTTCAAGAATCAAGCAGTTATATCAGAATCTCAAGTTCCGGTTTCTAAAAAATGAGGAACTTAGGGTTCCTTTTTTGGGTTTAGGTAAAAACGATGTGAATTGACAGGGGATAAGGCCTTTCTGAACTAGGAGTTTCTCAAAGCAAGGTATACCTATAAATAGGCCTCATTTTAATCACCGCAATCTATCATTTTTGACTTTCCTACAGACGCCTTTTGCTATGGCATAGATTATGCTCATCATCTCAGAAAAGAGTTGAGATTTGGAAAGATGCTTTATGAGGGAAGGAGGTGATGGATGAGTGGCAAGAGCTGATTTGCATAAGGTTAGGGGCATCGTTCTCCCAGAAAGATGGGATGACAACGATAATCTTTTAAGTGTGATGATCTATACTCCCGATGATGAAGAATATGCGGTCAAGTCGGATAGTATGGGGAAGAAGCTATTTTCCATGGTTGATGAAAATGTGGAAGTTGTTGGCACGATAAAAGAACAGAACGATGGCCAAAAGATTATAACAGTTAAAAACTATCATTATATTAGTAGTGGAGACGAAGAATATGAAGACGATGAAGGAGGTTATGAAAGTGAAGAAGAGGAATGGGAATAAGAGGAGACTAGCGCTTGGTATTTTCTGTGGATGCTTGCTGGTTTTGAGTTGTGTATTCGTTGCTTATGCGGGTAACGGACCCACCACCGCGGAAAAGAAGATTGTAAAGATACAGAAAACACCATCTAAGGCTAAGACAGCAAAGCATAAAAAAATTGGCAAAGAAGAAGTAAAAGCCATTCAAAAAGCCCTTAACAGTAAGGGATTTCGCTTGGTGATCGATGGTGTCATCGGAAAACATACCCGCACCGCCATTAAGATATTTCAGAAAAGAAATGGGCTAAAAGTTACAGGAAGGCCAGATAAACAGACTTTGGCCAGGTTAGGAGTTAAATAGAGGGAAACCCACCGAAAGCATTCAGAGGGGGAAGCGTTTGCTTTCCCCTCTTTTATAGCTGGGGTAAAGTATGTTATTTATTGATATAACAATTTAGATTTCTTAAAGACTCGTGAAATTGGAAGTCGCGCCGATATGTGTTATAAAATCTAGGAAGTGAGGGAGGGCTTGATAATTATGTTGTCCGGCTAAAAGGTTAAAACTGTCCATGTGAGGGAACTTGTGTGTGAAGGTTTTTTATGGAGGGCCCTGAAAAAAATAAAATCTGTTTCCCTATGGCTGGGGATATTCATTTTTATCCTGGGTTTGTTACAGATAGGATATTCCTTTGATATAAAAGGGCTTATGCCTCAAGGAGCCCAAGAGTCTGTTAGTAAAACAGCTTCTTCTAAAAGGCATTTAGATATCGTAACCTACGCCTATACATTGTCGCAAAAGTTTTTTACGCTTCGAAGCCAAGTTAAAATAGGTTTTGATCCCAAAAAGGCCCAGCAAAAATTGTCTGATTTACATAATGAAGTTAATAACTTATATACAGATATACGCCTTTTCAGGAACGCGTCCCATCTGAGCTATCGACGCCTTTCATATTTTAAGTCGAAGCTGTTTTATGAAAGCCAGTCTATTGATTGGATGGACAAATCGCTTTCAGGTACGATTAAAGATCTTATGGTTAAAAGAAGCGAATGGTCGAAGGAAAAGGAGACACTCCTGAAATGGCATGCCTCGGTAGGAAGGATGAGCCCCCAAAATGTTGAATGGAAGGCTTATCAAGATGCCTGTAAGACCGTTGCCTCAGCCTTGAAGCTCCTCAGTGAGAAACTAAACCCTTTACTGAAAATTGAAATGGAGGTGTGGACGCTAAGTGCAAAAATTAATGTCCTTAACGCCGAAATTGAAGGGTGGTTTCAGGCATTGCGGGGGGACATTTTTAAGAGAAACGCTCCCTCAATCCCTTCCACAGGTTTTTTAAAACAGTTTAATCGAAAAATATGGCGTGACACGTGGGTTGATATTACCACCTTTATCACACAGCAGGTCCTGCATATTGTAAGAAATGGTTTGATTATAATCGCCATTATACTTGCCTCTTTTCTCTTGATGGTTTTTATCCGACGAAGCGGGCGCACACTCGATGAATCCTCCAGGTGGGCTCACTTTGTTAAAAGGCCTGTTGTTTCTTCTCTTTTTATCTGTTTCACCCTTTTCGGGATCCTGGCAAAACCTCTTCCGCCAGGATGGTTTCCTGTATATCAATTCGCTATTATTGTTACGGTTGTGCTCCTGGCAAGGGAATTCTTCGGAACGACGTGGAAATCGCATGTTATTAACCAACTGGCCGTTCTCCTTCTTGTTACGGCGTTGCTCAGGATGATTATGGTTCCCCGCCCCCTTTTGCGGGTCATCGTGTTTTTTATCGCTCTGGCGGCCATTTTATTCTGCGCCTGGGAGAGCTGCTATAAAGCCCATAGCCAGGAATCTCCCCTCGTTGTTCTGGGTTTAAGGACAGGGGCCTTGATATTATTTGTAGCGTTGGGGACGGAAATTATCGGGTACGCGAATTTTGCCCTTTACCTGATGGATTCATTTCTTTTGACCGTTTTTGATGTGTTGGATTTCTGGATGCTGTATCTTCTCGCAAGCGGTCTTGTTGAATGGGGCTTATACAGAATACCTGCCTCCATCATAAAACGAAATGCCCCTGTGGTGCTCGCCCGGATAAAACCTCTTCTTGGAATATTTTTTAGCGGTCTCCTGATTGTTTCAACCTTTGTGACCTGGCAGATTTACACCACGAGAGAGGAAGCGATATACGATATATTTTCCAGGGGTCTGATGATAGGATCCGGAAAGATTACCCTGGGAGTGGTTGTTATGGCCTTTGCCGCATTATATGGCTCTCTGCTCGTTTCGTGGTCAGTACAATCGCTGCTCCTGGAAGAGGTCCTGCCCCGCCGTCAGATGGCGCGTGGAGTTCAGTTTGCCATCACGCGCCTGATTCATTATGCACTGGTCTTTGTAGGGTTTATCATTGCCTTGAGGATTCTCGGTTTCGGCCTGACAAATCTGACCATCATCGGTGGTGCACTGGGTGTTGGCGTGGGTTTCGGCCTTCAGGCTATCGTTAATAATTTCGCAAGTGGATTGATTCTCCTTTTTGAAAGGCCTATCAAAGTGGGGGATACCATCCAGGTGGGGAGTGATATGGCCGTTATCAAGAGGCTTGGATTGCGTGCCACGGTCGTCCAAACCCTTGATAACGCGGAGATCGTCATTCCGAATAGTGACCTTATCACTAACAAGGTAACAAACTGGACTCTGGCGAACCGGGTGGTACGTGTAAGAATCCCCGTGGGAGTCGCGTATGGGACAGATATTGGGAAGGTACTCTCCATTCTTCTCGCATGTGCGGAGGGGAATCCGAAGGTTTTGCAACAGCCCAAGCCCCAGGCCCTGTTTCTCGCCTTTGGAGACAGCGCCCTCAATTTTGAACTGCGGGTCTGGATCAGTGAATTCATGGAAAGCACCGGGGAGATACAAAGCGAATTGAACCGGGCCATAAATGAGAAATTCCGTGAAAACGATATTGAAATACCTTTCCCCCAGGCTGATCTTCACCTGCGTAGCGTCGACAGGGAGGCGGCGGAATCCTTGCGTGGGGAAAAGGGGAAAATTCATGGATCGGAAGGTAAATTTCAGGATTTAGGCAACGTAGAAAAAGTGGAGACTCAGCCCGATCCGACGGTTTAAATATGAGATATATCAAGGAGATAGATACCATGAGTGTTCTCATTGAGTTTGCCATGTTTCCCACGGATAAAGGGGAAAGTGTTAGCGGGTATGTGAGCCGAATTTTAAAAATGTTCAAGGAAGGTGAGGTGCCTTATCAGTTGACACCTATGGGGACCATTTTTGAGACAGAAACGATGTCAGAGGCCCTGAAGGTAATAGAGGAGGCCTACGAAAGACTTGCCCCGGACTGCAACCGCATTTACGCAACGGCAAAATTCGACATCCGTAAGAACAGGTCCCGCCGGATGACGGAAAAGATTGAATCCATCGAAAAGCGAATCGGTAAGGTGAACACATAGGAATAGGAAGTGCGGACGGCCCCATGTCCTTGCTCTCGTGGGGTATGAAGAGGTTTAGGTGTTCTTCAGTAGTATGCCGTAACTCCTGAAGATTCGTAAGGGCTGCAGGATGCGGAATCCATGCTGCTCCGCGATTGTAAGGGTCGCCTTAAATCTGGAATCGGAAACATGCCCTTTTGGCTCCGCGAGGAGGAACTTACCTGCTGATTTTAGCAGGGTGGACACCTCGCGGAAGAAGTGCGAGGTGTCGGGAACCTCATGAACCGCGGCGAAGGCGAGGGCGAAATCGATTTTACCATTGAATTCTTCTAACCCGAGGGCGTCCGGCGGACATACTCGGGCGGTAATTCTGTTAGACAAACTGGCTTTTTGGGCGCGTTTGGCGAGCTTGTTTATCATTCCTGCCTGGACATCTACCGCAATCACCTTCCCCTCCGGTCCTACCATCCTTGCGAGGGGAAGGGTGAAAAACCCCATGGCGCAGCCGAAATCCAGCACGGTCATGCCTTCACGAACGTGGCGTCCCAGTATTTTTTGAGGATTCTGATAAAGTTTCCGCAAGGGGTTGTTGAGAAGGTGGCCAACCCATATCGGGCAGACGTGGTGTTCATGTTCAGGCATGAATTCCCCCTTTGATCAACACAAAAAAACGCCTAACAGGTATCCCTTATTATACTCTCTTTTATATCAGATAATTGGTGCTCAGGAAAGGGGGGCAAGAGGTGCAGGTGAAAAGGGACAGGGATTTACGCGGATGAACCTCTAATAAATTATTTGTCCAAGAAAAATCTGTGTCCCTTTTTATTTTTCGCTGCCAGCGGCTGAATTTATGGTGGCAAACCACAAAATAAAACCCTAAATAATTGATTTTGAGAACTTCACCCACGTCAAATCTGCCGACGGAAGTACCCCAACTCCAGGCATTTTCTATTCCACATATTACGTCAAACGGGAAATAGGTAACAATTTTGAAGACCGTTCCAGAAAAAAGTGGAATCTTTTTTTGCATTTAGCTTGAAGCCAGGGCTCTAAACGCTTACTTAACCCTTGCGCTTGCAGGCGATTTGAGATAGATAGGAATTATGCGAATTGGGATCATTGGACTGCCGCTGAGCGGCAAAACAACCCTTTTTGAGGCGCTAACGGGGTCTTCGCCGGAGAATCGCCATTCGGGAAGACAAGGGCCGGATATTAAGGTTGTCAAGGTGATGGATGACCGGGTTACGCATCTGGCCGAGATGTATCATCCCAAGAAGGTTACCTACGCCGAAATGGAGTATTTAGACTTTGCCGGCATTGTCAAGGATGGTCAAACCCGAGAAATGGACGGGGCCTTTCTGAAATCCATTGGAAAAATTGAGGCCTTTATTCATGTGGTCAGGGTCTTTCCGGACCGTGTTTTCCCCCATCCTCTCGGTAAAGTAGATCCCCTGCGCGACATTGAACGGTTTCATACCGACTTAATCTTGTCTGACCTTTCCATCATTGAGAAGCGCCTGGAAAGGCTTCGCAAGGATATGAAACGAGGTCTCCCGGTAAAGGAAGAAACGGCCTTGCTTCAGCGTTGCCAGGGCGTCCTGGAGGATGAAACCTTTCTAAATCAGCTTGAGCTTGATGCCGCGGCGCGGCAGCGCCTTCGGGGGTATGACTTTTTGACGCTTCGGCCCATGATCGTGGCTCTTAATGTTCACGAGGACCAGCTTGGTTCACCCGAGGTAGAGACCTTGACGAGACAGGTAGAAGAAAAATATCCCTTTCTGAAGGACAGCCTGTTCGTGGTGGCTGGTGGGATTGAAATGGAGATCGCCCAGCTTTCGGGGGAAGATGCGGTGGAGTTTCTGGAAGACCTCGGGATAGAGGAAAGCGCCATGAACCGCCTGATTCATCTGTGCTATCGAAAGTTAGGGAGGATATCCTTTTTTACCGTCGGAGAGGATGAGGTGAAGGCATGGACCATCCCGAAAGGTCTGCCGGCGGTGAAGGCGGCAGGCGTGATACATTCGGATTTCGAGCGGGGGTTTATCAAGGCGGAAGTTATTGCGTATGATGACCTTATGAAGGTTGGGGGGATCCCGGCTGCTCGTCAGAAGGGACTGCTTAGGCTCGAGGGAAAAGATTATCCCGTTAAGGACGGAGATGTCATAACGTTTCGGTTTAACGTCTGAACACGGCCATGGCGTTTAACGAGAGTCACGTAAAAGGTGGAAGGCCGCCTTTACGCCCCGCGCACTATCTGTTGCTGGGATTTGCCGGGGCAATCCTTATCGGTGCGGTGCTTCTCTATCTTCCGGTAAGCGCCCATGGCCCTCATCTTTCCTTTGTTGATGCCCTGTTTACCTCTACCTCGGCAGTTTGTGTGACGGGCCTGATTGTGGTGGATACGGGGACCAAGTTTACCTGTTTTGGACAGATGGTCATCCTGGCCCTCATCCAGTTGGGGGGATTGGGGATTATGACCTTTTCAGTCTTTTTTATGATTCTCTTAGGCAAGCGAATCTCTTTCAAAGGTCGCATGGTCATTCACGACAGTTTCAGCCATTCACCCTTCAAAAATTTTTCGGGGATGCTCGAGGCAATTTTTATTCTGACTTTTGGCGTGGAAACGCTGGGGGCACTGGGGCTGACGCTTGAATTTCTGAGGGATTTTCCCCTGAAGCGCGCGGCTTATCTGGGCGTTTTCCATTCTATTTCTGCCTTCTGCAATGCGGGGTTCTCCCTCTTTCCCGACAGCCTGGTGCGCTACCAGAATAATATCGGGGTCAATGTAATTTTCATGGCTCTTATCGTACTGGGAGGATTGGGGTTCCTGGTTTTGATTGATCTGCCCACCCTTTTCGACAAGCGCCGTCGGCTTTCCCTCCACTCCAGAATCGTTCTGATGACAACGGGAGCCCTCATTCTGGGGGGGGCGCTTTTCATTTTTATTGCTGAATACTCGAACCAACTTGCCGGTCTGCCTACGAAGGGGAAGATTCTGGCCGCTTTTTTCCAGTCGGTGACGCCCAGAACGGCTGGATTCAACACCCTCGATTACGCGAAACTGACTCATGCCACGCTTTTTTTCACCCTGTTTCTGATGTTTGTGGGTGCTTCACCCGGTTCTTGTGGAGGGGGTATCAAAACTAGCACCTTCAGCGTTTTGCTCCTGCTCGTATGGCGTCGCATTCACGGGCATCGCAGGGTGTCTGTTTTTCAGAGGACACTTCCCCAAGAGGTCACGGACCGTGTCATCGTTATAACTTTTCTGGCATTTGTAGCTGTTTTCCTGGCCACACTGCTGATCATGATGGTTGAGAGTTGGGGGGTCCCCTTCGAGAAGTCTTCCCGGCATCTGATAAGTGGCCTTTTCGAGGTGGTTTCCGCCTTTGGAACGGTGGGCTTGTCCACGGGGATAACCCCTGTTTTATCCTCTGTTAGTAAGGTGATATTGGTCCTGGTGATGTATCTCGGAAGGGTGGGACCGGCAACGGTGGCCTTTTCCATGCGCCCCCAGGAGGAGGAACACTTTCGGTACGCTGAAGAATCGGTGATGATTGGTTAAAGAGATTCCAGCGGCAGGCGTGAGACGGCGTTCAGGGAGAAGGGATCCCTTTGTCCTCTCTCGAGTCGGATCATTCCCGCATAGGCAATCATGGCGGCGTTGTCCGTGCAGAATTTACTGTCCGGGATGGTGACACGTATCCCGATTTTTTTCGATTTCCTTTCAATCTCATCCCTCAGACGATGATTCGCCGCTACTCCTCCTGTGACGACCAGCTCCTTTAACCCTGTTTTCTCCAACGCGAAAAAGGCCTTCCGGATCAGGGCCTGAACGACGGCTTCCTGAAAGGAGGTGCACAGATCTCTTTTTATTTCCAGAGGGATTGACTTTTCTTTATCCCGGATAGCCCCCATTTTTTTGACTGTGTAAACCAGAGCAGTTTTGAGGCCGCTAAAACTGAAGTTCAGGTTGTCGCGCTGGGGAAATCCAATGGGGAAATCATAGGCCTTGGGATTTCCTCCTTCCCGTGAGAGGCGGTCAATGGCGATGCCACCGGGATAAGGCAGACCCAGGAGCTTTCCTGCCTTGTCAAGGGCCTCGCCAGCGGCGTCATCCACGGTCTTACCCAGCAGCTCGTAGCGGCCGAAGTCGTTTACCTTGTACAGGCTGGTGTGGCCCCCCGAAACAATCAGTCCGAGAAAGGGAAAATGGGGGTGGGAATCTTCCGGTTTGAGAAAAGGAGAGAGGAGATGCCCTTCAAGGTGGTGAACACCCACAAAGGGACGTTTTAGCGACCATGCCAGTGCCTTGGCAAAGGAAAGACCTATCAGGAGGGCACCCACCAAGCCCGGGGCAAAGGTTGCCGCGATGCCATCAAGGGTATTCAGAGAGATATTTGCCTGTTTCAGCGCCTCCTGTGTAACGGGAACAATAGCTTCGATATGCTTGCGGGCCGCCAGCTCGGGAATGACCCCCCCATACGGAGCGTGGTCTTTGATTTGTGAACGCACCACACTGGAAAGGATTCCTCGCCGTGAGTCAATGACTGCTGCAGCGGTTTCGTCACACGAGGATTCGATGCCCAGAACAATCATCAATAAACCATCCAGGGGCGCGGGAGGAAAATTTCCTGATAGAGCTGCATGGCGTACTGGTCTGTCATGCCGGCAATGAAGTCACAGACACAGCGGTAGTAGGGATCATTGGGGATACATGTTTTTCGCTCTCCCAGCAGTCTGGATTCATCTTCCATGAAATAATTATACAGGTCCACGAGTATCTTTGAGGCCTTGTTAAAATCAGAAACGACCTGAGGGCTCGTGTAGACCTTTTCATATAGGAAAGTACGCAGAGAAAGGGCAAGTTCTTCAACATTGGGGGAAAACTGGATAGTGGAAAGGGGCGCCTGCGCCTGGCTGGTTGTGATGATATCCACCACAAGGGTATTGATTCGTTTGGAATGGGTGTCGCCTAATCCCGTCAGGATTTTCTGGGGCACATTGTGGAGGGAGATGATGCCGCTTCGGAGGGCATCGTCCAGGTCGTGATTGATGTAGGCCACGACATCGGCAATTCGGACGACCTGTCCCTCGAGGGTCGCAGGCAATTGTTCCCTTTTGTCGGGGACGATATCCCCCAGTCCCTTGGAGTGTTTCAGGATACCATCCCGGACCTCAAATGTCAGGTTCAATCCCTTTCCGTCTCTTTCCAGCTTGTCCACCACACGCAGGCTCTGCTCGTAATGCCGGAAGCCTCCAGGGATAATCCGATTCAGGACGCTCTCTCCCGCATGGCCAAAGGGGGTGTGCCCCAGGTCATGCCCCAGGGCGATGGCCTCAGTTAAATCCTCGTTGAGGCCCAGGGCCTTTGAAAGGGTTCGGGCAATCTGGGAAACCTCCAGGGTATGGGTCAGGCGGGTTCGGTAGTGGTCGCCGGCCGGAGACAGAAAGACCTGGGTTTTGTGTTTCAGTCGCCGGAAAGACTTGCTATGGATAATCCGGTCGCGGTCATGCTGGAAGGCGGGGCGGATATCGTCCTCTTTTTCCGGATGAAGCCGCCCGCGTGACTGACTGCTTAGCGTGGCATAGGGGGAAAGAATGGCCTTTTCCTTCTCTTCGAGGTGTTCCCGTATCGTTCTCATCACCGCTTCTCAGAGCTTCTTTTTTTGAAGGGCTTCCAAGTCACCGTTGGCTCCCATGACGACCATCATGTCGCTGTCCTTGATGATGAAGTCGGCGCCTGGAATCATGACCATCTTTTCTGGAACAAATTCCTTGATGGCAATGACCTGAACCCGATACTTCTTTCTCAGATCGATTTCAGCCAGGGTTTTGCCGATAAATTCCTTTGGGGGAGCGATTTCCATGATGCTGTAATCGGGGGCCAGGGGGAGAAATTCCATGACATTTCTCGAGGTAAGGCTATTGGCCACCTTGACCGCCATTTCCCGTTCTGCGAAGACGACATCGGTCGCACCGATCTTCTCGAGGATTTTTGCGTGATCGTTGGTCCTGGCCTTGACCACGATACGATTAACGCCCATTTCCTTGAGGTAGAGGGTGGCCAGGATGCTGGCCTCCATGGGGGTTCCGATGGCCACGATGGCCACGTCAACCTCGGGAACGCCCAAACTGACAAGAGCCTCTTTATCTGTTGCGTTGGCGACCACTGCCTGGGAGCAGAAGTCCTTGATTTCCTGAACCACTTCCCGTTTTGAGTCGATGGCGATTACATCGTGTCCCTTCTCAAAAAGGGTCTTGACAAGATAGAACCCAAAGCGTCCCAAACCTATTATTGCGAAACGCCGCATAAGATTTCCCTTCCATGTTCATTGACATCTCTATACTGAGCGATTAAGATGTCCTAAAAAGTTATAGTTCCTGGAAGGGATGATGTCAAATATTCTCGTTACCGGTGGGGCGGGATATATCGGTTCCGTGACGGCGCGGGAGCTTGCCCGCGCAGGGTACCGCGTTGTTGTGATAGATAACCTCTCAAAGGGGCACAGAGAAGCCCTCCCCGAGGGGGTTACCTTTGTTGAAGGGGACATCGGGGATGTGTCCCTTATCAAGAAGCTGGTCTGGTCGTATGATGTGGATCGGGTGATTCATTTTGCTGCCTATTCTCTTGTTGGAGAGTCGTTTGAGAAACCTGAACTGTATTTCGAGAACAACCTGATCAAGGGAGTTCGCTTGATTGGTGCGTGTGTGGAAAGTGGCGTCAGGCATTTTGTTTTGTCTTCCACTGCCGCCGTTTATGGAGATCCCCTTGAAATTCCTATTCCGGAATCCCATCCTCTTACGCCGAAAAATCCATATGGTTTCTCGAAACTGGGGCTGGAGGACGTGCTTAGGAGCTACAGTCAGACGCATGGGTTGAACGTCGCTTTTTTGAGGTATTTCAACGCCGCGGGAGCCGCTTCGGGTGGCATGATTGGGGAAGACCACGCACCAGAAACCCATCTGATTCCTATTATTTTTCAGACGGCCCTGAAAAAGCGCGAGAAAGTTTATGTATTTGGAGGGGATTACGATACCCCTGATGGAACAGCGATTCGCGATTATATCCATGTTCAGGACCTCGCACGCGCCCATATTCTGGTTTTGGAGGCGATGGAAAACGGGTTGCCTCATGAGGCTTACAACCTGGGGGTTGGACGTGGGTATTCTGTTCTTGAAGTTCTGACAGAGGCACAGGAGGCTTGCGGCCTTACCATTCCATACGAGATTGTCGGAAGACGGGTGGGAGATCCCCCTGTTCTCGTGGCAGACAACCGGCGTTTCACCCGTGAGTTCGACTGGCAGCCGGAATATGGAAACTTGAGAGACATTTTGGTATCCGCCTGGCAGTGGCACCGGGTACACCCCGATGGGTATGGAAATGGAGAGAGTCATGGGGCCATTTGACAAGTTTCACGAGGAATGTGGAATTTTCGGGGTGTTTAATCACCCGGAGGCATCCAATTTGACCTATTTAGGCCTCTATGCCCTCCAGCACCGGGGGCAGGAGAGTGCGGGGATTGTTTCTTCTGATGGCTCGGCGCTGCATGTCCATAAGGCCATGGGCCTTGTTGCCGATATCTTTACAGAGCCTGTGCTAAAGACCCTGCCAGGGTTCAGCGCCATTGGGCATGTTCGTTATTCCACAACGGGATCAAGTCAGATCAAAAACGCCCAGCCCTTTGTCGTCTCAGGAGGGATTGGAAACGTTGCCATTGCTCACAACGGAAATCTGACCAATGCCATGGAAATCCGAAAAGAGCTTGAGTCCTATGGCTCTATCTTTCAGTCCACGATGGATACGGAGGTGATTATCCACCTGATGGCAATCTCCCGAGAAAGGGCTCTTCTGGACCGTTTGATGGACGCCCTCGTCCGGGTTCAGGGGGCCTACAGCCTTCTCCTGATGACGGAGGATACGATGATTGCCCTTCGGGATCCACGGGGGTTTCGTCCCCTTTCCATTGGGACAATTGATGGCGCCACGGTCGTTGCCTCTGAGTCCTGTGCCTTTGACCTGATTGGGGCGGTCTTCGAGCGCGAGATTGAACCGGGTGAGATCATCTATGTGGACAAGAAGGGGGTGAAATCTTACAAACCCTTTGTTCCTGTGAAGCAAAGTCCCTGTGTCTTTGAATTCATCTATTTTGCCCGGCCCGACAGCATCATCTTTGGGAAGAATGTCTACGAAATCAGGAAGGAACTGGGGCGGCAACTGGCGCGGGAATATCCTAAAGAAGCCGATATCGTTATACCAGTTCCGGATTCCGGGATGCCTGCAGCCATTGGATATGCCCAGGAGGCGGGGATTCCCATAGAACTTGGCCTGATTCGAAACCACTACGTGGGGCGAACCTTTATCGAACCTAAGCAGTCGATCCGGCACTTTGGTGTCAAGATAAAGCTGAACCCCGTGCGTGAGATCCTTCGTGGTAAGCGGGTCGTGGTGATTGATGACTCTATTGTCCGGGCGACAACCGGAAGGAAAATTATCAAGATGATAAGAAACGGTGGTGCTAAGGAGATTCATTTCCTTATCAGTTCTCCCCCGACGCGTTATCCTTGCTTTTATGGGATTGATACCCCTACCAAGGAGGAGCTCATTGCAAATTCTCATTCCATGGAGGAAATCAGGGAATACATCACATGTGACTCTCTGGGATATTTAAGTATCGAGGGACTGAGGCACGTCGTGGGAGGAGAACAAAAACCTTATTGCTATGCCTGTTTCGATGGCCGGTATCCCGTTGAGTTTCCGGTCAGAATCCCGAAACCCCAGATGCCGCTTTTTTACAATCTCTGATGCCCATGGATGAACGAAGAAAACGCCTGCTTACCCTGCTTTACCAGCGCTCGTATGAAGAGCGTGAGGTTGTCCTCACGTCGGGGAAGCGAAGCTCTTATTATATTGATGGTAAGCAAACGACTCTGCATCCGGAGGGCGCCTATCTCACGGGAGAACTCTTTTATGAGGCCATCCGTGGCCTTGGGGTGCAGGTTGACGCCGTGGGGGGGCCGACATTGGGGGCGGATCCCATCGTTACGGCGATAACTGTCTCAAGTTTTCTTCACAAAGACCCTCTGCCGGGGTTTATCATCCGTAAAGAACCCAAGAGACACGGAACCATGCAGTGGATCGAAGGAGTGAAATCGCTCGACACGGGTGCTGCTGTTGCTCTGGTGGAAGACGTTATGACGACCGGTGGATCCCTCCTGAAGGCGGTACGCGTGGTCAGGGAGCTGGGCTACCGCGTGGTTATGGCTGGGGTCCTATTGGATCGGCTGGAGGGGGGAGCCCAGGCCCTTGAGGCGGCGAATATCCCCTTTTTCTCCCTTTTTACCATTGAGGATGTGCGGGGATTTCGTGCGGCAATTTAAAAATGGTTTTATGGAAAATCTCCGAAATTAGGCGAAGGATATCTTATTTAAAAACATTAACTTCCGATAACAGGGTGCCGATTGTATCGCGCTTTTTTATCAATTTGGGCCTCGCTTATCTGTTTTTGCCTTTTGACATTATCCCCGATTTTATTCCCGTCATTGGACATCTTGATGATGCTATCCTTGTTCCAGGTTTTATTATGCTGGGGATCCTGACAATACCTAAGACGCTCAGGGAACAGATAAAGAAAGAAGTGGGAATATCCGGGGGATAAGAAAACAAAACTCAACCTCTCCAAAGGTTTTCATCTCCCATAGCTACACTACTCCCCGAAAACCGGACAGAGGATTAAGGTGGATGATAACCTATCAGCGTTTAGAGGGGGATAGCAGGGTGAGAAGGACCGTGACAAGTTTGAGGCGGAGCTTTACCGACAGATAGAGCAGCTCGAGTTAGAGCTTGAGTGACTCAAAAAAATCTCAGGTGTTTGGTTAAGGAGAAGAGGAAGTTGATGGAGGTGGGGTATCAATCCCGTAAGTTATATCAAGTTTGTTGTTTATGGGAGGCCGCTTGCGGCATAAATTAGCTTTTTGCAAGTGCATCAATTAAACTGGATGCGCAAAAAATGAGGGGTGAAGGAACCATTTAAAATATATGTAGTGCCATACTAAAACAACATATTGAGAGATCATCAATAAATTTTCCAAAATCTGCAAGGATAGGTTGACAAAAGAAGTGGAACGGTGGCGGGTGAAAGTGTCTTTTAATGTACCCGTCCCGTCCTCTCCTTATGAAAGATTTACTGGGCTTTCAGGCGCACCAATTTAAGCAAGCGTCTATCTTTGATAACTATTCGGTAGAAAAATACCTTGACGACATCATTGAATAAGAACCATACGGCTGCGTAACCCCAAACGAGCAGGGCCAGTTTCCAGCTAATGGCGGGGATAAAAATACCAAGAACACCGATCAATGTCCCAAAAACTGCTGTCGAAAGCGATGCCCAAAACAGCGGGGCAGATGGATAAGGCTTTTTGAAAAACCAATCCGTCGTACGGGTATTGTAGATTGTTCCATGCCCGGCAACAATCAGTTTCACAAAGATTGCCGTTTGAATAAGTGCCTGGGAGAGTCCGGAATAAGTTTCCAGCAGGAAGAAGATCAGAAAGGAGGAAATAACGCCCGCAATTCCTAAAAGTGTTGATAGTCCCAACAATTCACTATTATCCCATCGAACAGGTTTTTCATCAATTCTGGTGTTATCATAGGCGATGGTCAGGATGGGGATATCATTCAGTAGAGCCAACAGGATAATCATAATGGCCGTGATGGGGTAGAAGTTAAAAACCAGAATGGATAGGGTCATGAACAGAATGACGCGAATAGTTTCGGCGATACGATAAATGGTGTAACTTTTCATTCGCTCGAAAATGATCCGGGCCATTTTTATGGCAGCTACTATGACTGAAATCCCGGCAGTCAAAAGGATTAAATCGCCAGCTGCGCGAGCGGCATCAGTCGCGCCGGAAACAGCGATTCCGGCATCTGCCTTTTTCAAGGCCGGGGCATCATTTACCCCGTCTCCCGTCATCCCCACGATATGATTTGCCTTTTGAAGTTTTTCTACAATGGTATATTTATCTTCAGGGAGAACCTGGGCAAAACCGCTTGCTTTTTCTATAACATCAACAATCTCCGATTCATGGCTCCGAATATAGCCCTTGGGCAGCCTCTCCACAGGCAATTGCTTTTTCACCTCTTCGGCAATTTCCACTGCGATTTTTGTAGCCTTTTCTTCAGAAATTCCTTCGTCCAGTTTTTGAATAATCGCCTTTGACAAGACCTCAGTAAGTACAAAGAGTTCGTCGTGTCTCCCTTGCCGCAATTTTTCTGCTTCGAGGATGTTGGGATCTAACCCCAGTTTTAAGGCTATCTGTTTTGCAATTGCTACATTATCGCCGGTAACCATTTTTACATTCAATCCTAATTTTTGTGCCTCGGCAATGGTTTCAGAGGCATCATCACGCGGAGGATCAAACAATGGAATCAACCCAACATAGTGAAATTCTGATTCATTTTCATTTTTTACGGCTACGCCAATAGTCCTGTATGCTTTTTCGGCATACTTATTGACAGGGCCCGTAACAGTATCTTTTTCTATGTTTTTTCCACAAAGCTTAAGGATAACCTGTGGCGCTCCTTTCGTAACAACAAAATGTTCTTTCCCCGATCTTATGACTGCTTCTGTCCGTTTGCTTACCGGATCAAAAGGTTTGAAATTCTCCTGACTGTAATTTTTGATTTTATCGTAGATCTTATGTTCTTTGAGATATAAAAAAACGGGTGTTTCAAGCGGATCACTATTTTCTTCCTTGGAGGCTAATGCGGCGAAGAGCATCAAGTCATCCGAAGAGTATCGCTCAAATGTTACAGGTTCTGCAATGGTCATCTGATTTTTTGTCAGCGTTCCGGTTTTATCAGAACACAGGATATCAATTCCGGCTAATTCCTCAATGGCTGCGAGGCGACTAACGATGGCCTGCTTTTTTGCCAGGCTCATAGCCCCTACAGCCATAGTTACTGTCAATACCGCCGGCAGCGCAACCGGAATGGCTGCTACAGTTAATACGAGGGTAAAACGAAAAATTTCAAGCATGTTTTCATGCCTGTAAACCGCGGCCAAAAGAATTATAGCTGCCATAATGAGGGTCATAAAGATGAGATAATCTCCAACCTTGACCACCATTTTCTGGAAATGACTCCTTTGCTCCTTTTGCGCTTTGGCAACCAAGGCGACTGTTTTGCCAAAATAGGTGTTCATACCCGTGTTTATAACAACGCCAAGCATTTCACCCTGTTTAACGATAGCGTTGGCATACGCTATATCTCCTGCATGCCTTGTTACAGGGAGGGATTCTCCTGTTAAAGCGGACTGATCCACCTGAAGGAATTCACCCGATATAAGTTTCACATCAGCCGGGAGAATCTCGCCAATTTTTATTTTGATAATATCTCCAGCCACTAGTCCTTTGGCATCTATTTCTCGGAATGCACCTTCGCGAAACACAGTTGATTTATGGGCTAATTTGCCTTTTAGCACCTTTAAGGCATTTAGCGCTTTGCTCTCTTGCCAGAAGTCAATCACAGCATTTACTAACAGTAAAGCCGTAATAATCCCGAAGTCTTCCCATCTTTTCACCACTGCCGATAATATCGCGGCAATTTCTATCATCCATGGGATAGGCCCCCAGAAGCGGCGGAAGATACGGTGAATTGCAGATTCCTCCTTTTCCGGAATCTCATTTAGTCCCTGTTCTTGAATCCTTTTCGCGACTTCTTCATTGCTTAACCCGTAGGCTGAATCAGTTTTTAACTCCTGTAGGACTTCCTCCACAGATAGGTCTTTATAAGCTTCTGTTTCTCTTATCATGATATCCTTTCCTTATATGTTTGGCACATCAATTCAGTTGTATTAATTGGCTCTTGCAATTAGGTGCCTTTGCCCCTTGTTTTTAAACATAGTGGAAGATTTCCTCATCCCGCTAAATTCAAACCGTTTTTCACCTTTAGCAGCAGAATGGAACAGGGCATATTTTGTATAATCTTAAGAGATTCCCACCCAAATAGCAAATGCTCTAAACGACTTTCCTCGTAGTTAAGCATTACAATGAGATCTATATTCCTCTCTTTTACAATGTTTAATATTTCATCTGTAGGATTCCCCTCTTTAACAATCTCTGTGATGCGGAATCCCTTTTCTTTCTCTTGCGCTATCATCTCATCCAGGTCCTTTTTTGCTTCTTTCTGCATGAATTCATAGCCTTGTTTGAGTGAAGAAAGAGATGGGATCGGTAGACTCAATTCCTCTAAAGAGAAGGGATTATAAATTATACGGACGACATAGAGTTCTGCCCCATATTTTTTCGCAAGGGAGATTCCATCGTGAATAGCTTGTTTAGAGTGCATATGGTTCCTGCTAACAACGAGAATGCGCGATAGATCTCTCATCTCCTCCCCTTTTTGCAACAAGACTTGTTTAAATCCTATGCGTCATGTCAGGTTTCCTTTATTTCCCTCTGGTAATTTTTAATATAAACCCAAAATCTTACAAAAACGTTTCTTGGGCATTACAATTTTTTAATGGAAAGAAAAACAGCAAACAAAAACAATTTAACAGATTGGAAAGTATTAATTACCTTTTGATGATGGAGGTTATTGCGAAAAACGAACCTTTCCATGACAATCGTTTGTGAATTTGATAAAGTGATTTCAAATGATAGAGGTTATTATACAGTCAGCGGGTGATTGTGAGGAGGCAGTGTTGGCTTATCTTGATGAAAATAATATCCAGGCAGCAGTCAAATCGGGATTTGCGGGCGGGCGTGAAAATATTGTTCTCTACCTTGATGAATCGGAATGGGAGGCTTTCAAGCCATTGCTGGTAGAAAAGCTCCGTGAGATATCTAATATATTCGGTGTTTCTCCCCTAATCCTTGGCGAAAATTTATTGACACAGGAAGCCTGGGAGAACAAATGGAAGCGGTTTGCAAGGACGTATCATTTTGGAGGGGAAATCATTATCAAACCGTCATGGCGGAAGTTGCGGAAAGTTCCGCCGTGTCCGGTTGTTTGCATCGACCCACAGATGGCCTTTGGAACCGGAGGACATCCCTCAACCCGGCTCTGCATTTATCATTTAATCCACCTCAGGAATGAGAAACCCGCTTGTCTCAATGAGGTGCTGGATGTAGGGACGGGTTCGGGAATTCTTGCAATTACAGCGGCCCGTTTAGGGGCGCGTCGTGTGATGGCTGTGGATATTGATTCTGATGCCGTTCAGGTGGCCAAGGAAAATGCCCTGCGCAATGGTGTTTCGAATATTGTAGAGTTCCGGGAAGGAACCCCGGAAGACGTTTCTGGAGAGTATGGTCTCATTATGGCGAATATTAATGAAGCG
>JALTEW010000244.1 GCA_027073795.1 bacterium
GTTAGTGTATTTCGTGGTAAGAAATTATGCATAAAATCCATTTGCAATATGGAAGAAAAGAGTTTGTGGTCACTGTTGTGACAGGCGATCGCAAACGTCTTTCCGTTACGGTGCATCCAGACCTCCGTATCACAGCAAAAGCACCTGCCGGATATGAACCGGAAGTTATTCGCAAGCGTTTGGAAAAGCGGGCGTCTTGGATAGCCCGGCAGCTTGAATTTTTTGAGCGGTTTCAGCCCCTACCCACGGAGCGCAGATTTGTCTCTGGTGAAACTCACTATTATTTAGGCAGACAATATCGTTTAAGAATACGACCTGGCAAGATAGCTCGAGTGCGGTTGATCGGTCGTTTTTTCGAAATGGAACTGCCTGATCCGGAAAACAGGGAAAAGACAAAGACTCTTATGCTTAAATGGTATACGGTTCACGCTAAGGATTTGCTTTCGAGAAGGCTTGCTCGGTACGAGCCGACCTTCGTTAGAATGGGGGCCGCGTTGCCGGAAGTGCGCTACCGCCGTATGAAGAAACGATGGGGTAGCTGTTCGGGGAAGGGCGTCATCATGTTGAATACTGAGCTCGTCAAGGCCCCAATCTACTGCATTGATTATGTGATTATACATGAACTATGCCACTTGCTCTATCCACACCATGACAGAAAATTTTACCGTCTTTTAGAACGAATCCTACCGAACTGGAAAAATCGCAAGAAACGTTTGGAAAAGGTAGTGATCTGATGAATAACTATAGCATATTCACGCTTCCGGAGACGAAACATGACGCACAGTTTTCATTCCCGCTTTAAGATCGCAACTTTTTTTGCCAAGGCTTTACACTGTATCAAGCGGGCACATGATTTTAATTAACGGGTAATTGATAGAGGCAAAACTGATGGAAAAAAAGAAGTTCTCGATCATGACGAAACGAAAAAGTAAGCAGACGTGTATAGATAAAGTTCGGGAACCAGCCGCTGCCTATGGCGTGATCGGTGTGGAAGTGGTGCTTTATCAGGCACCGGGGGAATCCCGCTTAAACAGTTTTCCGGTCAAGAGAACAACCCATAAATGATCTTCATAGCCACGGCCAGGATGACCCATCCGATGACCTTCCTTACTTGAGCGGGATTCATTTTTTCATTCATGAGCCATGTACCAAGAAAACCGCCTGCGACGGCTGCGATTCCCGTAACCAGCAAAAGCGGCAATCGGACATGGCCCATGGCCGCATAGGTGATGAATCCCGAAAATGAAGAGAAAGGAACGATAAAGGCAGTCGCCGCCGCGACTTTTTTCGGGTTATGGCCCAAATAGATCAAGACGGGGGAGATCAATCCACCACCTCCAACCCCTACTAATCCCGAAAGATAACCTGCAAATGCCCCGATTGCCGTGCCTGTTGTGATATCTTTGGCCTTGGAAAAGTGCTCACCCCTGATTTTAGGCCTATAAAAAAGAATCATGAGACCTGAGAAAACCAGAAAAGCCGCGAAGATCCCCAATAGGACCGGGCGCTCGAAGTACCGGCTGGAATAAGCCCCCAGAGGAGCCATTAAAAGGGAAATCACCGCGATAGGAAGGGCCAGGTTAAACGGAACAAGCCTTTTCTGGATGTTTCGAAATGAAGCGGAGGTCAGCGCTATGCCATTCAGGAACAGGCCTGTCGGAATAGCTGTTTTTAGCGGGATACCGAGCCAGTAAAATATCGGGATAAAGATAAAGGCGGCACCCATCCCCGCCATGGCCAGAATGGCGCTGAATAGGAGGGTGATGAGCCCGCAAATGATTTCCACATGCATTATTCAATACCAACGATAACCGGAATGCCTGACTTCTCTTTTCCCTCATCCGTAAGATCATATATCAATGTAGCCAGCAGGTTTTTGAGCAGTTCTCTGTTTGACTTGGATAGACCTTTAGAGTTATTCATCATTTAATCCTTTCATTCTAATGAAAATTATCTCCTTCCGACCTTTCGACTTTGCAGGTGTTTTGGTGTCGAAGCACGGGCGCCAAAATATTTTTCCCGTCCGAACAACCTGGAAAATTCTTTGAGAAGCCCCATCATCTTAGGGTATGTGATCCTGTAAAAAATAAATGGGCCCCGCCGTTCGGTATCAACAATCCCCCCCTCTCGTAACGCGCGAAGGTGAAAGGATACCAGCGTTTGAGAAAGCCCTGTTATATGGATGATCTCTGTCACAGACCTTTCCCACCCATCGAGAGCCTTCAAAATAGCCAGGCGGTTGGCGTCACCGAGGAGTTTGAAATATTTTGCAAGATCCTTCATATTCATCCCTCTTATATATATTTTCACTCATATGAGCATTTACTAATATTATAAC
>JALTEW010000245.1 GCA_027073795.1 bacterium
GTTGACTGGTACAGGAATAACCGTTCCTGGTGGGAGTCGATTCTAAATGGAACCTACCGGGCAGTGGGCAGTGTAAACACTGGTCCCGAAAAATAGGCATCGTGGGTTTTTAAAGCTATTAAGATTGGTGGATGAGCCATAAGTTGTTTTGTCAACGGATAAACCTTGCTGTAAAGTGAGGATTGCTATGCACTCTTGGTAGGGGGCGTCCGGAGAATGTGTGAGGCGATACCGGGAGAAATAAAGGAGAGTTTATGAGAATTTGCATGATTGGAACGGGATATGTAGGGCTTGTGACGGGTTGCGGGCTTGCCGAGTTTGGTATGAAGGTGACCTGTGTGGATAAAGTGGCGGAAAAGATAGAGATGCTTGAGCAGGGAGAGCTTCCCATCTATGAGCCGGGGCTGAAGGATCTGGTGGAGAAAAACGTCAAAGAGGGAAGGCTGAGATTTTCCACCGATATCCCCGAGGCCATACGCAACAGCCTGGTTATTTTTCTCGCCGTAGGAACCCCCTCGGATGATGATGGCGGGGCCGATTTGAGCTACCTTTTCAATGCCGTGGACGAGATAGCGGAAAATCTCAATGGTTATAAGGTGGTTGCTATCAAGAGCACGGTTCCGGTTGGAACGGCGAAACAGGTCTCTCAAAGGGTTGTCTCGCTGGCAAGAAATGTTGCTTTTGATGTGGTTTCCAATCCAGAATTTCTCCGGGAGGGATCCGCGGTTGAGGATTTTCTGCACCCCGACAGAGTGGTGATCGGGACGGAAAGCGAGCAGGCCGTTGCGATTATGAAGGATATCTACAGCCCCTTATACCTCATTGAAACACCCTTTGTTATTACCAACAATGAAACGGCTGAAATGATCAAGTATGCCTCCAACACCTTCCTAGCCGCGAAAATATCCTACATCAACGAGGTGGCGAATATCTGCGAGATTGTGGGCGCTGATGTCCATGTCGTCGCCCGTGCCATGGGACTGGACGGCCGCATCAGCAGGAAGTTCCTCCATCCAGGGCCTGGCTTTGGTGGGTCATGTTTCCCGAAGGATACCCGTGCCCTGTATCACCTGGCGAAAGAAAAGGGGTATGACCCCGCCCTGATAGGTTCCGTAATCCAGGTTAATGAAAACCAGAAGAGGCGGATGGTGGAAAAGATTCAACGCATGGTGGGGGGGAACCTCGCGGGGAAGGTGATTGGCGTTCTCGGGGTATCCTTTAAGCCTAATACAGATGATATACGGGAGTCTCCAGCCATATTCGTGATCAGAAACCTGCTGAAGGCAGGGGCATCCGTCAAGGTTTTTGACCCTGCCGCAATGGAAGAGGCAGGGAAGGTTTTCGACAACACCATCGCGTATGCAAACAACGCCTATGAGGTGGCAGAAGGGGCGGATGCCATCGTGCTCATGACGGAGTGGAACCAGTTTAGGCGCCTGGACCTTCAGGAGCTTAAAAACCGGATGAGGTCCCCGGTTTTCGTGGATACCCGTAACGTTTATGATCCTCAGAAGATGAAGCAGGCGGGCTTTTTTTATGAAGGGGTTGGCCGTTGAGGCATTGCCTTTTTCTGGGAGATGCCCATATTCTCCCGGAAGACAGGGATTTTCAGGCACGTTTGTCCAGTTTTCTCCTTTCCCTTGATGGTGCATTTGACCATCTCTTTATTCTGGGAGATCTTTTTGAATTTTGGTTTGGATTTGCCGGGTATCCCTTCCAGCGTGAATACGGCAGGGTATTGGATGCCCTAAGGCAGGTTGTTTCACGGGGCACGCGGCTTGTTTATTTTGAGGGAAATCATGATTTCAATATGGGGCCGATTTTTTCGGATGAGCTTCAAGCGAGCGTCTATCCAGATGAGCATCATTTTGAAGTCGATGGCCGTCGTTGGTTTGTGACCCACGGTGACCTCGCCTCTGCGCGGGGGTTCAGATACGGGATGTACAGGAAGCTCATCAGGAATCGCCTGACCTATGGATTGATTGGGTTTCTCGGGCCCCGTTTGGTCCTGCGGGTGGCTGGAAAGCTGGGTGCCTTGAGCCATCAGGTTTATCACACGCCCCAGGCCTACAATCAGGAGAGATATTCGGCGTATGTGAACGAACAGTTTTCAAGGGGCTATGATGTAGTGATTATGGGCCATACCCACAGGGCGGAGGTCAGGGAGCAGGAGGTTAGGGGGCGTTCATGCCTCTATGTCAATTGTGGAGACATCAAAAAAGATGAGACCTACGTTACCTATCACACAGGGAAAGGGTTCAGGATGGAGAGGGGATTGGAGACCAAAGGGAAAAGGACAGCTTGTTAATTCAGGTTTGAATCAGTGAAAGGATTTCCCGCCATAGTTCTGGTTTTCCCGCTCCCGTTCGGGCGGAGTAGGGGATGACATGAATCCCTTCCCCGTCTGGCCATTCGGCCTTTAGGGTTCTTTTGATGTGCCCCAGTTGTGTGGCCAGCTCCTGCTTCTTGAGCTTGTCGATCTTGTTGGCGATTAGTAGCGTGGGGATGGCCTGAATCTTGAGCCATTCAAGGAAGGTAAGTTCCTCGTCCTGGAGTCCCCGGCGGGCATCGATGATGAGAACCATCCCCTTCAGGTTCGGGTTGCCGATCAAGGTGGCCTCCACCAGATCTTTCCAGTTTTTCTGCATGCTTTTGGGGACCCGGGCATAGCCGAAGCCGGGAAGGTCCACGAAATGTAGTGAGTCATTAACACTGAAAAGGTTGACCATGCGGGTTTTGCCTGGCGTGGAGCTTGTTTTCGCCAGGTTTTTACGGTTCAGAAGCGAATTGAGGATGGAGGATTTTCCCACATTCGAGCGCCCTGCAAAGGCGATCTGGTTTGGGTAAGGGAGTTTCAGCCGTGCTTTCTCCGCAAACGATTTAACGAACGCGGCCTTTGTAACCTTCATCACAAAACGGGCTAAAAGAAATCTTTGACGGCCGAGGCAATGGTTTCCACCTCGGCATCGGTCAGTTCCGGATACATGGGAAGTGAGAGAACCCTTTTAGCAAACCGCTCGGCGTTGGGAAAATCGCCTGTGGAAAAGCCGAGGTACGCGAAGGCCGGTTGCAGGTGGATGGGGGTGGGATAGTGGATAGCCGTTCCGATACCATGTTCTGAAAGGTATGCTTGGAGGGACGCGCGCTGGTCGGTCTGGATGACATAAAGATGGGACACGGAATATTCCCCTTCCTGGTCCTCAGGGGGAGGGATGATGGGAAGGGACGCGAACTGTGAGGTATAATAGGCAGCAATCTCTCGCCTTCGCCGGTTATAGTTACTCAGATGCGGGAGCTTTTTCCTCAGCCATGCCGCCTGGATTTCGTCGAGCCGGTTGTTCCCGGCAATCATGAAGTGAGTGTGCCGTTTTTCTTTCTGGCCGTAGTTACGAAGCATCCTGACCTGTTGCGCCAGCTCGGGATTGTCGGTCACTACCATGCCCCCGTCTCCATAGGCCCCCAGGTTCTTGGTAGGGTAGAAACTGAAACATCCCAGGTGACCCGCCGTGCCGGCCATGGTCTTTTTGCCTTTCAGGGAAAACCAGCCACCGTGGGCCTGACAGGCGTCCTCGATTACCGGAATGCCAAAGGTTTCTGACACACTGAGAATCTCCGTCATGTTTTCGGGGTATCCATACAGGTGAACCGGAACGATGGCCCTGTACTGTTTCAGAGTGCCTTGTCGTTTCGCATTTCTGAGGCGTTCCCGAAGCTGGTTGACGTCCATTCTACCATTCTCCGGGTTGATGTCCACAAAGTCCGGAACTCCCCCATGAATGGCCGCCGCCATGGCTGTGGCCACATAGGTTGTAGGGGTGGTGATGATACGGTCGCCGGATTTCAGGCCAATGGCTAGATAGGCCAGGCGCAAAGCACTGGTTCCGGATCCTACCCCAACGGCATACCGGCACCCCAAGTAGTCACAGAATTCGGATTCAAAGGCACTGACATGGTTGCCCAGGATGAACTGACCGGAAGAGAGGGTGGACCATAAAGCCTCTTCGATATCGTCTTTCAGGACATGGACCTGTCGGGTGAGGTCAAAGATCTTTATTTTTTCCAATAGTGATCCCGGTGTTTGCGGTAGAATTCAGCTGTTTTCCGGATTCCCTCATCAAGGGAAATGTGGGGGGCCCATTTGGTGGCCTTACGGATTTTTCGTATATCCGCCACATAGTCCCCTGGTTCCACTTCCTTGCGCTCCCGAGTGAAAGGGACAAAGGCAACACGCCCTTCACCCGTAATAGTGACAATCTTTTCAGCAAGATTTTTGAAGGAGATCCCCTGGCCGCTTCCCACGTTATAAACCTCGCCATAGGCGGAGGGGGAAACAGCGGAGCGAAGGAGGGCTTCAATCAGGTCATCGATAAAGAGGAAATCCCTCAAAATCGCGCCATCCCCAAAGACCGGGATGGCCTCATTGTCCAGCGCCTTTCGGATAAACCAGTTCAAAACTCCGTACTCGTCATGCATCATCTGGTGCCGGGGGCCGAAGGTGTTGGTAATCCGTAGGCAGATGCCCTTGAGCCCCTTGACCTTGTGGTAAACCAGGACCATCTTTTCGGCCGTAAGGTTGGTAACAGCATAGACACCGACTGGATTGGTCGGGTGGTCTTCATGGACCGGGATGTGCACGCTCTTGCCATATTCCCCCCGCGTACCGGCAAAGACGATGCGGGTGCTTGGATTGTTATGGACACAGGCCTCCAGCAGGACAAGGGTCCCCTTACAATTGATATCGAGGTCCTTAATGGGGTTTCGCATGCTGTCCACATGATTGACCTGGCCAGCCAGGTGAAAGATATAATCCTTGCCCTGGACGAGATAATTCATGGAAAGCTCGTTTCTGATATCGCTGAAGTTGATATGAACTTTTTCCTTTATGGGCTCGATATTAAAAAGGTTTCCTCCCTGCCTGGGAAGCATGTTATCTACCAGGGTGACCTTGGCACCCAGCTCCACCAGCCGGATGGCCAGGTTGCTTCCAATAAAGCCTAGGCCTCCGGTAATCAGGACATTGGCTTTTTCAAAGTGGTTCTTCACGGCTCTCCTTTTCTTTGGGTTCCCTGTCCCTGTTTAACTCCCATAGTTTAGCATATTTTGTTAGAACATAGAAGGCACTGGCTGATGCGATATAAAGACCAGGAAACCCATCCAGGAACCCCTTTTTCAGAAAATACTCCTTGAAAAAACGGAAAAAGGCGCGAAAAAAAACATGGGTGGCCCCAGCTTTTCTACCAGTATGGAACATATCGCTCGCGGCAACGTCTGAATAGTGATCGATAGTGGCAATCTGTCCTGAAATATTCCGATAGGGAAAATGGCGATAGGGTTCTTTCAACTCAGCCACGGGACCCTTCACCACAACCTTGGCATGCAGGTCCCCTTCCCACTTTCCCTTATCTCTCTGATATAACCGTATCTCCCTGTCGGGGACCCATCCCCCATGCCTAATCCATCTCCCCATGTAGTAGTTACGTCGCGAGATGAGATACCCATGGATCCCTCCCCCGTTTTGCACCAGGGCGCTAAATATCTCGTCCCAAAGGGCTTCGGGGACAACCTCATCAGCATCAACAAACATGACCCAGAGGTTTCTCGTGAGGTCCGCCGCCTTCTGGTACTGGCGCCGGAACCCGGCCCAGTCCTGGTGGTAAACCTTCACAGAAAAAGATTCACAGATAGGCAGGGTCTGGTCCGTGCTGCCGGAGTCCAGGACGACGACTTCATCAGCGTGGGGAACCACGCTTTCAAGGCAGCCCCTAATTGTCCTTTCATTATTGAACGTTAAGATATAAACTGAAATAGGGGGGGTGGATTTATCCATGTTGCTTTTCACTCATAATCTCCTGGTAGATGTCAAGGATTTGACTGATATGCTGAGTGGCATTAAGGGATCTGACAGATAGAGGAGAGAGCTTGATGGCATCCTCCCTTTTTTCTCTGGGAAAGTAGGCATAAAGGGCTTGTGCGATTTCTTCGGGATTGTCATTTTCCTTTAATACCATGCCCGTGGGCGGATCGTCTATCAGGATACTGGCCCCGTTCCACGCAGAGGTAATGACGGGAAGGCCCGAGGCCAGGGCCTCCAGCACCACCAGGGAGGCGGAATCGTAGAAGGTGGGCAGTGCGAAAATGTCTGAGGTAGCATAAAGCCTTGCCATTTCCTTCACACCGCCAAGAAAAACTACCCGATTCAGAACTCCTACCTTTTCGCAAATCCTTTTCCAAGGAGCTGGATTTTCGTCTCCCGCCACAAGGAGCTTGAAAGATTGTCCTTTGGTATTGAGATGTCTTAGAATCTTCAGGCTTTGAATAAGGGGGTAAAGCCCCTTCAAACGAAAGTTATTGCCCGCGAAAAGAATTGCGATATCATTATCTTTAAGCCCCAGTTTGTTTCTTCCCTCCTCACGAAATACCCGGCGATTTTCCGGATTGAAACGGGAGAGGTCTGTGGGGTTTTGAACCAGGATAACCTTATGTCCGGGTATGCCGGGATAAAAGGAATGGATATGGGTCTTAATCATGGGAGAGATGGCAATGATGCGATGGGTTGTTTCTGAAAGGAACTGGCGCTTTTGTAGAAATATCATGGCCCATTCCCTTGGGGAGAAGAGCCGTTGGATCCTTTTAGAAAGCCTGTGAGCTGGATGATGGTAGGAGGCAAAATATCTCTTGAGCCAGATCTGTTCGACACCGCCGTGTGGATTGAAAACGTCTGCGCCAACCATGTGCCCCACATCATGAACAATATCAAAGGATCCATACCTTATCTCTGCATGGCAACGCGAGGCAAAAAGGAGAATCCTTAAAAAGCCAGGCCAACCAGGTACCTTGATAGTGTGATAGTGAATATTTTCGTGAACGGGCGGAAGAGGTGGAAAACGCCGGGCAAAAATGGTGACCTCGTGTCCTTTACGAGCAAGCCCCGTGGCAAGGATTTCTATGTACCGCTCTCCTCCCCCCTTGCGGGGGAGAAAGCGGCCAATAACGAGGGCAATTTTCATTTGTATTTTGGGGTCAGGTATCCTTGTTCCGCCCAGAAGGATTGAAGGGCCAGTATCAACTCCTGTACTGTCATATTTTTATCACCTTAAATGTTAGCTCGTTTTACAATGGGAATGGGCAAACTGTCAAGGCAAACGGGAATACCCTCGTATTCTATTAGCTCGGTTTACATTTTAACATTCCTCCTATAAGATTCCATCGGAAAGGGGAATCTATGATTCGAAATACTTTGATATGGATTAAAGAGTATCTCTATCTCTTTGTAGCGGCCGATTTTATCTGCGCCCTGATTGTGGGATCCCGAATAGACATGAAATCACTTAATATCAAACCTGTTAGCATGGCTGCCGTCTTTATCATGCTTTATCCGATGCTGACCGGCATGGCCGTGGAACGTATAAAAACGGCAAGCAAGAACTACAAGCTAATTTTCAGCACACTTTTTTTAGCCTTCATCGTCGCATCGGCAACGGCCTTCCTAATTTCACGGACGATCCTTGCCCACGATCCGGACCTGGCCCTTGCCATGGTCTTAGTCGGCGCCATCCCCTGTTCCAACATGCTGATCGGCTGGACCGGCATTGCCGATGCGAGCGTGGAGGACGCCATCGTCATTGCGGTAACGGGGCTTTGCCTTCTTCCTGCCCTTTCACCCATCCTGGTGAGGATCAGCGGTGGGGCCATCATCCCGATTCCTACCATCCGGCTTGCGGGCAATCTGCTTCTTTACATTCTCATCCCGCTTATCCTGGGGTACTTCACGCGCAAAAGGATTATCGCCGCAAGGGGGAAGGT
>JALTEW010000246.1 GCA_027073795.1 bacterium
CACGGGCAGGGTGCGGTCCCGTTATTCCATCTGCTATGATATCCTGAGGGAGTTGAAGCGGCTTCGCAACCAGTCCAACGGGAACAAGATTCTGATACACGTCCATAAGGACGTTGCGGATATCCTTCTGAATGAAGAGGCGCAAATGGTGGACCTCCTTCAGGAAGAGATCGGGCATGAAATCACCATCCGTTCCACTGATGACCTTCACATCGAACAGTACGAAATCATCTGCCTGTAGGGCACAGGCAAAATAAACCCAGACAAAAACGATGAGGCGTAAGATATCCAATACTCAAATAGATCGTTTTCGGGAAGATCGCCGCGCGAATCTGATAAGGCGGTTTGTGGCCCTTGGTGTGTTTGCCGTTGCCATGGCGTATCTTGAGTCGGCGGTCGTTGTTTATCTCCGTTTGTTGTATTATCCTAAGGGATTTACGGTTATCCTGAAACCGATGCCCCTGGCGGTTTATCTCGTAGAACTGGGCAGGGAAGCCGCCACGATCGTGATGCTTTTTGTCGTGTCCCGCCTTGCCTTTCGCTCTTTCTGGCTGAGGTTTCCCACCTTTCTGTATCTTTTTGCCGTATGGGATATCTTCTATTACCTGTGGCTTTATCTTTTCATCCACTGGCCCCCATCTCTGGGTACCTGGGACATCCTGTTTTTGATCCCCATTGCCTGGGTCGGGCCGGTCTGGTCGCCTGTGGTCGTTTCCCTGAATTTCATCCTTGCCAGCATGGTTCTGAATCTCCTTTTTAAAAGGGGAATCATTCTGAAACCCCGATGGATTCACTGGTGCATCGCCATCCTGGGCGCTGCCATGATTGTTTTTTCCTACTTCGAACGTGTGCCGGCCCTCCTCAAGGGGGTTTTACCAACCGTTTACTCATGGCAGTGGCTGGTGGCAGGTCTGTGTCTCGGGTGGGGGGCCTTGTTTCTGACCCTGTTGGGAAGGGATAATATTTCCATCGCCGAAGCCACAAAAAAAAGGAGGAAAGGATTTCCCCTTTCCTCCGGAGGCACCTAATTTTTCACGCCTTCTCAGAATAATAGGAGAAGGATGATGTAGATGGGGATACCGATAAACATCAGGGCGATACAGTACCCCATGATATCCCGTGCCCGAACGCCACAGATGCCGAGCAGGGGTAGTGCCCAGAAGGGTTGGAAAAGATTGGTCCACTGGTCTCCATACGCCATAGCCATGATGGTTTTGGGGATAGAGAAGTGGAGGGTTTCCGCAGCCTTGACCAGAACGGGTCCTTGAACCGCCCACTGCCCACCGCCGGAAGGCACGAAGATGTTGACGATACAAGCACTGATGTATGTGAAAACAGGGTACGTCGTGGCGCTGGAGATGGCGACGAACCACCCAGCAATGACGGCGACCAGTCCGGAGAACTTCATCATGCCCATAATTCCCGCGTAAAACGGGAACTGGAGGATGATGCCGGCACATCCCCGAACCCCATCCGAGATGGCGCGGACGTAAGCAATGGGACGCTTGTGCAGGATGATCCCAACAATGAGGAAGGTAAAGTTGACGATGTTGAGATTCAGGGCAAAACCATGCTTCCCAAAATAATAGAAAATGTAAATCAACCCGCCCAACCCGATAAGCCACGAGAGAACGATGCTGTTTTCCATCTTGTCCGCGAAGGTCCATTCCTCCTTTGGAGTACCTTCTTCTTCCCCCACTTCACAGAGTTCCTGGGGGATGAGCTTAATCTTGCTTTCATCCTTGGGAGACATCAAAAAGAATACCAGGGGGATAACAATCAGCATCACAATAAGCACCGTGATATTCAAGGAGCTCCCCAGTGTCTTGGCCACTGGGATGATGCCGATATCTTTTGCCAGAAAATGACCCTTTGTAGCAACAAGCAAGGGCGCTGACCCGGACAGCCCCCCGTGCCAGACAGCCAGGCCCGTATACCCCGCCGCTACGAGCAAGGGATAGTGGAATTTTCGGTTGTTCAGGTATCCTTGGCGACCAACCTCGAGAGCAAAGATGGCGCCCACAATCAGACCAAGCCCCCAGTTGATCAATCCGGCAATCACGGCAACAATAGCAACCAGCAGGGCGGCTCCAGCAGTCGTTTTGGGAATTCCAGCCAACCAGCGCAGGAATTTCTGTACAGGAACCGTTGTTGCCAGGGCGTAACCGGTAACGAGGATGACGCACATCTGCATCCCGAATTTCAACAGGACCCAAAAGCCCTTGTACCAGTCTAAGATCATTCCAAACCAGGTTGTTTTTGTGAAAATAAGCCCCAAAACATAGGTAAGGATTGTCAGAAGGATAGCAAATATCATTGGGTCAGGCATGTATTTATGTGCCCAACCAGAGAAATAATTCCCCATTCTTTCAAGCATCTCACTCCCTCCTTTTTAAGGTTAAATTTACTTTCCCCAAAGTTCCCATTTCTGTAAATGTTCCACCTCCTTCCCGTTTTTTGTGATTTTATTGCTTGCAAATGTATCTGTCAAGCATGTTATAAAAAAGTGTTCTGTTATAAGAACGTGTAAAATCTCAAGTCTGATTAAGACATTGAGTAACAAGATTCAAGAGCTGACAACAAACAGGATGCCCGCATGGTTCTTGTTGACAGACGAGGTGAAATTTGTTTATGAACGTTTCTTGAAGAGGAGGAGGAGGAGGAGGAAGATGTTTTTGCTTAAAGAGGAGTTATCTAAGATCCCAGGTGTTTCAACCGATTTGGACAGGAAAATCAGGGAAAAACTGGATAATCAGGCGCGCCCCGACAGGAGTCTCGGAAAGCTGGAAGAACTGGCCTTCAAGGTAGCGAGGGTACAGGAAACCCTTTCACCCGAGATAAAGGGAAAGGTTATTTTCACTTTTGCCGGGGATCATGGCGTGGCTGAGGAAGGGGTTAGCTTATTCCCCCAGGAGGTCACGCATGAGATGGTGGCAAATTTCATCCGCGGCGGGGCAAGCGTTAATGTCATCGCCGGGTTTTATGGCATTGACGTGGCTGTGGTAGATATCGGGGTCAAAGGGGATTTTGAGGGAATGCCGGAGCTGGTAAGAAAGAAGGTTGCCCATGGGACAAAGAATTTCCTCAAGGCTCCTGCCATGACGAAAGGAGAGGCCGTCCAGGCCATCCAGGTAGGGATTGAGCTCGTTTCGGATAAGGTAAAGCAGGGGGTAAATCTCTTCGGCACCGGGGATATGGGAATTGCCAATACGACCCCAAGTACGGCCGTGTTATGCGCTATCACAGGCGCGGATCCGAAGAGCGTGACGGGGAGGGGAACAGGAATTGATGATATAACCCTAAGACGTAAAGTAGAGGTGATAACCGAGGGGCTTATCAAACACCGCCCGGATTCAAAGGACCCTTTTGATATTCTCTGTAAGGTAGGGGGATTTGAAATTGCGGGGATTGCCGGGGAGATTATTGGGGCGGCACTGCACCAGTGCCCTGTGGTGGTGGATGGGTTTATCTCCACGGCTGGGGCAATGATCGCTCTTTTACTTGAGCCGAAGGTGAAGGACTATCTCATTCTGGCGCACCGTTCCCAGGAGCCGGGCCATGAGGCCATGATGCGATGGATCGGGCAAGAGCCCCTTCTTGATTTGTCCATGCGGCTTGGGGAAGGAACTGGAGCGGCTATTGCGATGAACCTTGTCGAATTATCCACGCATGTCTTGAATGATATCGCCAGCTTTGAAGAGGCGGCGGTGCACAGCCCGGAGAACGCATGAACCGTTTCCTTAATGCTGTGAGGTTTCTGACCATTTTCCCCGTCCAGAGATGGGGCTTTCCCACATCGGAGCAGATGGGGGAATCCATGGTGTTCTTTCCGTTTGTGGGAGCGATCCTGGGGCTGATACTTGTGGGGATAGGCTGGTTATTATCGCCGATCTTCCCCGCGGGCGTTATTGCCGCGGTTCTTGTGGGGCTTTTGATTGCGATGACGGGTGGGCTCCACTGGGACGGGGTGGCAGATACCTTTGATGGATTGGGTGGTGCCAAAGGGGACAAGGAACGAATGTTGACCATCATGAAGGATTCCCGGATCGGGAGCCTGGGGGTCCTTTCCCTCAGCTTTATGATTGTCTTCAAGGTAGGATTGCTTGCGGAACTTCCTGCCGCGTACTGGAAAGGTGCCCTGATTCTTATGCCCATGACAGGGCGTTTCGTCCAACTGGAAATGGCGGTGTGGGGCCGTTACGCCCGCAAGGATGGAGGAACTGGCAGGGCGTTTGTTGAAGGCGCCAAACCGGGAGATTTCTGGCTTGCCCTAGTGGGCGTGGGGATTATTTCGCTTCTGGCGCTGGGCTGGGCTGGAGTGGGCATCGTTGCCCTGAATCTTTTGTATGGGTATGGGGTCATGGCCTTTTTCAATAGGAAGATCGGGGGGATTACGGGAGATATTCTCGGGATGGCAAGCGAAACCAGTGAGATCCTTGCACTCATTTTGGTTTATTTTTTCAAGTAAGACAGCTTCGTAAGGTTTAAAACTGAAAGATCAAAGATTGGAGCTGAAAGGTAACGCAGATCTTTTGATTTCATTCAGTTGCGTATTTTGTATCTGTTGCGTTTCAAGATGGCGTTTTCGTAATGCCAGCACTCTTATCAGATGTAAAGAATCCCTCAAAATATTCAAAACAGGGATTTAAGACAAATGCCACCCCAGCAGGAATCCCCATTAGGGAAAATTTTTGCTAAATTGGCCTGAAGATGTATAAACTGAAATTAAAAAACCACCGCTTGGTATCATCGCGGCAATTTCTGTTCACAATTCGTATGGTGATGGAGATGCCCTGAGATGTGTTTTTCAAAAATCCCTGACGCAAAAATAAACTTTTTTTCTTTTCTGTGGCATTCCTTGTTTCTCGCTCTTGCAAAAAATTTCATGGACATCAACACAATTATTCCTGCTATGCTTATAAGTGCCGGTGGGACGACAACCGATCTTGGGATATTAACGGCCATTATGATAGGTGGCGCCAGTTTTATGCAGATTGTGTTTGCAGGGTTTCTTTTTAAAAAAGTAAGGAAGAAAAGGTACCTTTTAGCAGGAATTTATCTAAGGGTAGGCGCCCTTTTGGGCCTGGGGCTTTTGCTCGCTAAGGCAGGCAGAATGCCAGCATTGTATATTATAAGCTCTATTTTTATTTTAATCTCTATCTTCACCTTTAGCGGTTCTTTTGCAAACATCTCCTATACCGATATATTGGGAAAATCAATTACAGGTGAGACCAGAAAGAAGTTTTTTGTAGTTAGGCAAGTTATCCTCAGCAGCGGCATACTGGTGTCTGCTATCATCGTGCGTTACCTTGTGCGTCATTACGCATATCCACACAATTACAGTATCCTTTTTGTATCAGCGGGCGGCTTACTGCTTATTGCAACTCTCGGGTTCTGGATGATAAGGGAAAAACCAACGGATTTCAAAAGTTCGGGGATCAATTTCCTGTCTGTATTTGCGGCATTCAAAAAGATGTTCAGAGAGGATATGAATCTAAGATACTATATGCTTTTAATAAACAGTACTGGAATAGGGCTCACCTTGGTACCGTTTTACATTTCTCTCGCAAAAGAACGCCTCGGATTAACGGCAGAAGCGGTCGGCAATTTTCTGTTGCTGCAAATTATCGGCATGATAGTTTCAACCTTGTTATGGAATTTTCTTATAAAAAAAGGCGCCTATAAGGGTTTGGTCCGAACGTACACCTTAATCGGTTCAGTGCTACCGATTCTTGCACTTTTATTTTCTGTCAGCAAAACTATCTATCCCCTTATTTTCCTTTTGTCAGGCTTTAATATTTCAGCCTATCAGATCGCATTGCCCGGTATTTTGCTCGAGATATCCAAAGAGCAGAACAGGGCACTTTACACTGCCCTTTCCGGAGCAGGCAGTTTTTTTACGATACTTTTCCCCATAATAGCCGGTGCCCTTATTTCCCGTCTGGGATACCCATTTGTCTTTGGGTTTAGCATCATTATAACCGCAACAAGCATTATATTTGTTAATAAAATCAACTGCAAACAAAGCGTAGAGGGAACGTAGATGAAATCCTTTGGGAGCGAGGTAACTATCCAAGATGGCATTTCCACGATCAGAAACCGTCGCGTAGGGGGAAACACCTTTAAGTGATTTTGGCGAAACTTCAGTGTATAATTGCGACATGGTAAAAAGGCGTTATCCCTCTTATCCCCTTGTGGGTGTCGCGGGTGTGATTATTCAAAAAGGTAAGGTTCTCCTTATCAAACGTGGAAAGGCGCCCGGGAAGGGAGAATGGAACATTCCCGGAGGGCTGGTAGAAGTTGGCGAAAGACTCGAGGAGGCGGTGAAGCGGGAAACCTATGAAGAAACAGGACTGGAAGTGGATGTGGGAATGCTTCTTGAAGTATCAGATAGGATTATCAGGGATGTTGAAGGCCGTGTGATGTACCACTATGTGCTGCTTGACTATCTCTGCCGCATGGTTGGAGGTAGGCTTGCGGCAGCTTCCGACGCGGCGGACGCGAGGTGGGTGTCATTTGAGGATATTGATTCACTTGACCTGCCAAAATCGGTACGGAATGTTTTAAGAAAGGCAGGGAAGCGGGAAGGGGGATATGAGTAAGAGAAAAATCACCCCGACCATGTGTCATGGCTGCTCCTACGGTGGATACAACTGCGGTTTGCTGGCACATGTGGAACGGGGACGTCTTGTGAAGGTAGAGGGAAATCCCGACCATCCCCTGAATCAGGGAGGGCTTTGTGCCAAGGGCCAGGCGGCCGTTCAATGGGTATACAATGAGAGCAGACTGAAATACCCCATGATGAGAACGGGTGAAAGAGGTTTGGGGACCTTCAAGAGGGTTTCTTGGGAGGAAGCCCTTAAGACCATCTCTGATCGTATTATGGAAATCCGTGAACGGTATGGTCCGGAAACCATTGTTTTCAGCAAGGGGCAGTCGTCGGGTTGGCTCGGATTGCATCATCTGTTGTGGATGCGGTTCATGCATGTGCTGGGCTCCACCACCTTCAGCAACTGGGGGCCCTCGGTCTGTTATTCCCCACAATTAATGTATCACCGGCAAATCATCGGAGGGCCGACCTACGCAATGCCAGATTATGACAATGCCGATCTTATCATCGAATGGTTTACTGGGGGCGGGTCGGGCGGCCCGGCACGGGGTGGAGTCGAGACATTGGACACGAACCTCAGAAGTGTCCCGAGGAAGATTGTGGCGCGATTGGAGAAGGGTGCCCGACTGATTATCATCAATCCCCAGTTGATTCGCCTGGGCGCTAATGGCCGCGCCGCCCATTGGTTTCCCATCCGTCCAGGGACGGATGGCGCCCTCGCCCTGGCAATGATTCACGTGATCATCCGTGAGAACCTGGTTGATAGATCTTTTGTCTCAAGCTGGTGCGAGGGATTTGATGAGTTGGCCACGCATGTTGCATCCTATACGCCTGCGTGGGCCGAGAGAATCACGGGGATCCGGGCGGAGGAGATTCGGGCGTTGGCCAGGCTCTACGCGACCACGAAACGGGCCTGTGTTAGGGTTTCAGAGGCCCCACAAAAGGAAGACCTTCGCTCTTTTGCGATGTCTGTTGCAATCCTTATGGCAATTACCGGCCATCTGGATAGGCCTGGGGGGAATATCTGGTTTTTACCCGCCGGAAGACTGGGATTCTCGACCCTGTCCCGCAGGGTTTCCGAGAAGGCGAGGGAGAAACTTTTGGGGGGTGATACCTTTTATATTCGGTCTTCCGGAAGGCATTCAGCCTTCTTCCCCAGCGTGGTCAGGGCAC
>JALTEW010000247.1 GCA_027073795.1 bacterium
CTTCCGAAGGCGATTTTGCTTCCCCATCTCATTTATCAGACACGAAGGCCGAAACCGACAATACTCATGGGGATGCACGCATTCCGTATTTTCATCCAGAGGTATTTTTTTATTGTACTTCTGGCAATAGCCATATTGCAGCTCGTCCTGGCTCAAAATTCAATCCCTCTCTGTGCCTTGATCCCCTTTTGGAAAGGGTGTTTAATCTCGCGCATCTCTGTTACAAGATCTGCCTTTTCAATAATCTTCTCCGGGGCATTCCTTCCCGTCAGGATGAGGTGAAGCCTCGGCGGTTTTTTCTCGATGAGTTCCAAAACCTCACTTTCGTTCACCAGCCCAAACCCGATCGCGTAGTTGATCTCGTCTAAGATCACCATATCAAAATCGTTGAGATGCGCCTGCGCGTAATCAAGTGCCTCCCTTGCTGCCTGTCGATCCTCTTCCGCGATCTTCCCATTTGTAGAGACAAAACCACGCCCCATGGGGAGCAACTTGAAGTTTTCAAATTTTTTGGCTGATTCAAGCTCACCATACTTCCATGACCCCTTGATAAACTGTACCATCAAGACCTTGAGCCCATGCCCCAATGCTCGGAAGGCCATTCCCAGGGCCGCCGTGGTTTTCCCCTTGCCATTTCCTGTGTGTACAATGAGCAGGCCTTTACGTTCAGACATTCTCGTAATCTCCAATTAATCTCCAATCTTTCAGGTATTTACCAATACCCTTTACGCATCCTAAGCGTGTTTGTCAATGTTTGTCAAGTATGGCGGATTGAAAAATCCAACATGAAGGATGAAGTGCGTCGGCCTAATGGGTTTGGCGTGTTGAGCAAAGTGGCGGATCAAAATTCTGGTATCTCCTTGCCTTCGTTCGGAAAAAGCGTTTCACAGAGCAGCGCTGGGAATGTTCCGGGAACACCCTGTCGGGTCTTAGGGAAGAGGTATAGAGGATCTTAGTGTAACTTGGCGACCTTTCGAAAGTGATAGCCGTAAATTGCGAAGGTGATCGTCTGAGGTAAGAGTCCTGGTTTGCGAAAGATCGTCCATAAAAACATCTTCCAGTACTGGAAGCGCTCCCTCCCTATAACGCCCAACTGGATATTCGCTTTAAAAAAGGCAACAAGGTTCCGAAAGTTAAATGGGACATTGATACTTGATCTTTTGTATTCCTTTAGGAAGACCCGCATGCGCTGGTAATAATTCTTGGGGGAGTAAATCTGGCTCATAATATATTGGTATCCCTTACTCAACAAGGCGGGGTCCATTCGAGGAATAATGTTGGTTGTTCCATCCGTATTTCCAGACATATTACCAAGCAGCCTTCCTTCCTTTTTTAATCGTTCGTAGAGCCTTGTACCTATCGGGGCCTGAAGCATCCCGACCATGGCTGTAACGATTCCTGCCTTCTGAATAAAATCCACCTGTCGCTTGAAAATGGATGGTGTGTCATTGTCGAACCCCACGATGAAGCCCCCTTGTACCTCCAGTCCCGCTCGTTGGATCGTCTTTATGCTCTGGGCCAAATCACGATTCTTGTTCTGCATTTTGTTACATTCGGCAAGACTCCCCTCATCCGGGGTTTCAATTCCTACGAACACAGTATCAAAACCCGCATCGACCATCATATTCATCAGTTGGGTATCATCAGCAAGGTTTACGGAGGCTTCCGTATTGAAGGGTATCCCCTTTTTCCCTTTTCGCCATTCGATTAGCCTTGGCAGCAACTGGGTCTTGAGATATTTCTTGTTCCCTATGAAATTGTCGTCCACAAAGAATATACGGTCTCGCCATCCAAGCCTGTAGATAGCATCCAGCTCCTTGACTATTTGCCCCGCGTCTTTTATGCGCGGACGATGCCCGAACAAAGTTGTCACGTTACAGAATTCACAATTAAAGGGGCATCCCCTGGAAAACTGGATGCTCATTGCCGCATAGCACTTCCTGTCCAGCAGTTCCCACGCGGGAACCGGCGTCTGCTTTATATCAGCGAACTCTGATGTTTTATAAACTCGTTTGGGCCTGCCTGCCTCCAAGTCTTCCAAAAAAGGCGGCAAGGTCAATTCCGCTTCATTTAATACCAGGTGGTCAATGTCCTCAAATTGCTCATATTCCCCGGTAAAGAGCGGACCACCTGCAACGATTTTGACCCCGGCCCCTTTACATCTCTGAATGATCTGATCAACCGATACCCTTTGCACGACCATCGCGCTTATAAATGCGTAGTCGGCCCATGCCAGGTCTCTTTCCCTGAGCTTAGTTACATTTAAATCGATCAGGCGTTTTGACCATTTTTTGGGCAACATGGCGCCCACTGTCAACAAACCCAAGGGGGGTTGTGCCGCCTTTTTGTGGATGAACTTGAGGGCATGTTTAAAACTCCAGAAGGTGTCCGGAAATTCAGGATAAATCAGTAAAACGTTCATATGCTCTCCTTTTCTGTTTGCGGGAAACCCTTTAACTTCTTAAAAAAGGCATGTGCGAAAAAGGCGAGAAAGCCGCTGAAGAAGTATGGATATAACTCTCGTGATCTTTCCTGGTTCACCTTTTTCTTCATAGCAAGGATAACCTTACAATTACTTTTATATAACATAAAATAGATTAAGTCAACGAAAGTCTAAATAAAAATAGGTATAGTTCACATTACCGTTAGTGGAAGATCAGTCCCTTGGTATGAAGGGCATTGACGACCATGAAAATAGCTGCCAGCCAGTTGGTATACGCGAAGAGCCTTTTCAGGTTTCTGGGTTTTGTTTTCAGGGAAAATTTCCCCCCGATGATGCCGCCGGCAACGGTAATGAAGGCTAGGGGGATCGCCCAGGATGGATTAAAATCTCCCCGGAGCGCATGACCCGAGAAGCCCATCAGGGCGGTTGCAGCAATCAGTGTGGATGCTGTTCCAACCGCTGTATGCATGGATACACCACATGCCAAGACCATGAGGGGGACCAGAAAGGAGCCCCCCGAGACACCCACCATGCCTGAGCCAAAACCGGTCAGAACCGTTACCGGTAATGCAATCCAGAGATTGACAATGTGTGTTTCTCCCCCTGTCTTGAAGCGCCAATAGCCAATTCGCCTTTTATCCATCGCAAGCACTTTTTCTGGAACTGGGACCAGTATGACAGCGCCGGCTAGAACCAGCATGCCTGCGAATATCAGCTTCAAGGTGAACCCGCTAAACAAATGGGAAAAATAACCTCCCCCTAAAGCGGACAAGGAAGTGGAAACACCTATCAGAATAGCAAGGGGCCATGACACGACCTTGTTTTTCTGAAAGACGATCATAGCGGCGATGGATGCGGTAAAGAGAATAAACTGCCCTGTTGTAGCTGCTTGATACATGGGAACACTGGCCAGCGCCAAAATCACGACATAAAAATTGCCTCCCCCCTTGCCAACCATGGTCATGGCCACTGCCACAATAAAGATAAGAAAACTAACAACAATTAAGCTTGTCATCTATATTCCCCTTGATGTTTTTGGCAAACCTGCAAAGAATCATGATCAGAGCAATGTGAAGCATGCAAATGTTTAGGTTGAAGATATTTTCCCTTTGCCGTGAATGCCTCTCCTTCTTGACCGGCGTTCTACACCAGTTGGGAAGTATCTGCAACCGGGGACGGTATGGAAGAAATGGGGCGAAGGGAATGGAAATGAGAAAAGGAATAGGGGCAGGTCCTGATTTTTACCCTTTTGCTTTTCTCTTTCCACAAAGTCTTTTCTTATAAAATCCATCGTGATATAAGGGTTTGAAAGGGGGGATTTATGACATTCGTCGAGATAAAGGATAGAAAGATACATTGCCTCACCAGTGAAAATCCCCTACCTAAAGGCAGGGGAACGTTGCTCTTTATCCATGGGGCAGGTGGGAATAAAAATCATTGGATCAACCAGTTTGATGGGCTCAAGAACGACTTCAATGTCATCGTCACAGAACTTCCGGGGCATGGGACCTCTTCACCCCAGGGCACCAACCGGGTCGAGCGCTACGCGGAAGATGTTGCTACCGTCATTGATGCTGTTGCTCCAGCTCCCCCCGTCGTGATCGGTCACTCCATGGGAGGGGCTATCTGCCAGACGTTGGCATTGGATTTTCCGTCCATGCTTTCCGGCCTGGTTCTGATCGGAACCGGCTGCCGGCTCAAGGTACTTTCATCCATCCTGGACGGGCTTCTGACGAACTTTGAGGAAACCGTTTCTATGATTAACCGTTACGCCTTTTCGAAGTTTACGGACGAGGACATTGTTCAGGAAGGCACCCTTGAAATGGTCAAGACACCACCTTCGGTTCTCCACGGGGATTTTCTTGCCTGTGATCGCTTTAATCTATGTAACAGAATCAGTGAAATTACACACCCAACCCTCATTCTGTGTGGAGAAGACGACCAGCTCACTCCCGTGAAGTATTCTCAATTTCTCCTGGAAAAGATTCCCAACGCAACGCTGAAAACCTTCCCCCGGGCGGGTCATATGGTTATGGTCGAAATGCCGGCTGAAATCAATACGGCCATCCGGGAATTTGCCAGTTCGATTTTGTAAGGCTATGGGGACAAAACGATGAAACTACTCATGATCTATGCAAGGCGTTTCGGGTACCATCCCGCAGTCAAATCCGTGCCGGAGGCCCCTGATATCAGAGCGGACGGGCTTGCCGAAAACGCGATTGTTGGCTTCATTCATGTTGAGCAGGAAGATACCGAGCGTGCCTCAAAGGTCACAACGCGGCTTATAAAAAACCTCAAGTGGCTGGCAGGGAAAAATGACACCCGAACTATTGTACTTCACTCCTTCGCTCATTTGTCCGAAAGCAAGGCCCCCCCGGAATTTGTGGCCACCCTTTTGGACAATGCCCAGAAACGCCTCGAGGATGCCGGATACAAGGTATTGCAGACCCCTCTGGGCTACTTTTTAGATCTGGAACTCTTCGCCCCAGGATTTTCCCTTGCAAGGGTTTTTCAAAGCTTCTAAACTGCCCGTTTCGTCGGACCCTTCCGTTCTCTACCCGGAGTCCAAGGTTGAAATTCGCGGGTTTCTGGCCCGCCATTATGACACCCTTTTAAATCTCTTCACCTTGGGCTGGTATTCCTCCTTTATAGAAGAGGCTATTGCCTGGATGAATATTCATCCTTCTGACCGAATCGTTGATCTGGGTGCGGGAACAGGGAAAAACGCCCTCTTAATGTTACAATATCTGGACGATAGTGGAAAAATCATGGGGCTCGATATTGGGCATGAAATGGCCATTCAGTTCAAAAAACGCTGCCGCAGATTTCTTAACGTCACCTTCCAGCAGCGGCGAATTGATATTCCCTTTCAATTAAACGAAACCTTTGACAAGGCGTTGTTGTCATTTGTCTTGCATGGATTCCCTCGGGACGTGCGAGAAATCATTCTGGACAATTGCAGGACTCTCCTTAAACCCGGTGGAGAATTGATTCTCTTTGATTACAATGAATTTCCCCTTAATGCCCTCCCGTGGTATCTTCGTTACCCTTTTAAGATAATTGAATGCCCCTACGCCTTCGATTTCATCCAGCAACCGATAACTGCACTTCTCACGCGACATGGATTTTCAATGGGGCGGGAGCGCCTGTTTGTCAAGGGCATGATACGGTGCCTGCGGGCGACCCGTGAGGCCTCTCCTTGAAAGAACCCAGATGAGTTATCCAAACCCTAACGCATGGGAATACTGCGAAAGGATGCTTCCCCTTGTCTCGCGCACCTTCGCCTTGAATATCCAGCGGCTTACAGGAACACTTTACCAGGCAGTTCTTATTGGATATCTCCTTTTTCGAATGGCGGACACCCTTGAAGATTCCCCCGCCCTTTCTGAGGAAGAAAAAATTGCGGGGCTGACCTCCTTCGCACAGTTTTTCGATGGGAAACCTTCCAAAAAGCTCTTCTTTTCCATAGTCCAATCTGTGATTGAAAAAATTGACCCAACCTCTCCTGAAGGGGACTTGGTGGCCCATGGCGATCTTGTTTTAACATGTTACACTGCCCTTCCGACAACCTACCGGGAAATCATCGGGCAGGCTCTGAAAGAGTCTTCCCTTGGGATGTCCCGATATCAGACGAGAAAAAGAGCCCTTTCCTCCAAAATCCTTCAGTTGAAAGACTGGAATGATTTGACCCTTTACTGTTATTACGTGGCCGGGGTTGTGGGCAAAATGCTGACGAAGCTCTTTTGCCTGAACAGACAACTGACACCCTTGTGTCGACCATTGAGGCGCCAGCAGATTCACTTTGGGATTGCCCTTCAAATGACGAATATTGCCAAGGATTATCCGGGTGACCTTACTCGCGGGTGGTGTTATCTTCCAAAGACCCTCACAGATTCAGTAGGTGTGACACCCGGTGACCTTTTAGCCAATCCCTCCCTGAAGCGACCAGAAATTACGCGACGGATGATTGAAAAAACCCTGCCACACCTGGATGGGGCGTATCATTATATCGCCAGAATACCTCCCCACCTGACAACTATCCGGGTGTTCTGCATTATTCCCTTCGTTCTGGCTTATCACACGCTGGATTATCTGCGGCAGACCCAGATCCCGAAACTGCCCCGGGAGCGTGTTCAACAGGTTCTTAAACTCTCTAAAACGTTTAGTTCCTCCAACAACGCGTTGAAAACAGACTATGAGCAAACATTACGACATGCCCCCCTGGCTGTTTTATAAAACACCTGTTCGTTCTGAAGCACATCTTTGTGACGCTAACGTTTCGTCTCTGGGGGCCTCAGGGGTCTCTTTTTATCCGCATTGCAATATTTCAAGAATATTGGTAAATTACCCCGAGATGAGGTCCCTCGAGGATTTGCGGAACTCTTTCGAGCGCCCAAAAAATTATAGGAAACTGTTATAGATGATCTCAGAAACTACTTCCCTTTCCATTGTCCTTCCCGTCTATAACGAAGAAGAAAATATTGAGCCTCTGACAACACAAATCGTTCAATGCCTTGAACAGCTCAAAAACCCGACGGAAATAATCTTTATCGATGATGGAAGCACTGATAACAGCGTAGAACAGATGAAGGCAATACAGGTCAAATTTCCCACACGCACCTTTCGGATTGTCCAGCTGGACAGGAACTATGGGCTTTCCACGGCCATGGCGGCGGGCTTTAAGGCCGCCCGGGGCGATGTCATTGTAACGCTCGATGCCGATCTTCAAAACGACCCTGCTGATATCCCCAAGCTCCTTGAACAGTTACCGGAATACGATGCAGCCTTGGGATGGCGTGTGGACCGGAAGGACACTCTTATCAAAAAGATTTCATCCAAGATAGCGAACTTTTTCAGAAAAAAGGTCCTGGATGACCCGATTCATGACACGGGATGTTCGCTCAAGGCCTACAAGGCTACCTATATAAAAAGGGTTAAGATGTTTAAGGGAATGCACCGCTTTTTAGGGGTTTTAATCGCTATGGAGGGGGGGAAAATCACGGAAGTGCCGGTAAGCCACCACCCGAGAAAATATGGCAAATCCAAATATGGATTTTGGAACCGGCTTATTTCCCCTTTTTTGGACCTTCTCGCCGTCAGATGGATGAAAAAAAGGGCGATCAGATATGAAGCAAAGGAGGTTTCATGAAGATTGAATGGGATTTTTGGATTGTCCTTGGGTTCATTGCCCAGGGTGTCTTCAGCGCCAGGTTTCTTGTTCAGTGGATTGTTTCTGAAAAGAGAAAAAAAAGCACCATCCCAAAGGTTTTCTGGTACCTCTCCCTGATTGGGAGCAGCATGCTCTTTGTTTATGCAGTTCACAGGAGAGACCCCGTTTTCATCCTCGGGCAGGGTGTCGGGGTCTTTATCTATATCCGTAACCTGATGCTCTGGAATGGCAAAAAGCTCCAGGCAGATTGAATATTTGGAATATCTGGGGGTCACTTATTCCTCAAGCGAACAAGGCGCGCCTTCCCTTCCGCCACAAGGTTTCCCTCATCATCCTCAATCCTGGAGTTTCCCTCGATCACGCGGGGGGTCACCCGTTCAAGCTGTCCAAAGACGTAAAGGGGCTGCCGGATTTTTGCGGGTCTTCGATAGGTTACCATCAGTTTTGCTGTAACTGCGTTATATCCCAGCTCATAGGCCAGTTTTGCGACCGCTTCGTCCAGCAATGTGGAGAGAATCCCCCCATGCACGATTCCATCCCATCCCTGGTAGATGTCAGGCGGAACAAAGGTGGTGCGAAGACTTTGTTTTTCTTCATCAATCTGAAACCGGAGGTGTAACCCCCCTGGGTTATCAGACCCGCAGACAAAGCATTTATTTTCTGACTTGAAATTCATTTTGTCCCGAACAAGCGGTCCCCGGCATCTCCAAGGCCTGGCAGGATATAGGCGTGCTCGTTCAATTCGCGGTCCAGGGCAGCTGCGTAGATGGGGACATCGGGGTGGGCCTCCTGCATAGCCTTGACACCCTCCGGGGCCGCGACCAGGCAGAGAAACTTTATGGATTTGGCCCCTATCTTCTTCAGGTAGGATGTCGCCGCCACGGCCGAACCGCCCGTCGCAAGCATGGGGTCCACCAGGAGAAAGTCCCTGTCCTCGGGATTTTGTGGGACCTTGAAGTAGTACTCAACGGGTTTGAAGGTATCGTGGTCCCTGTACAGGCCGATGTGCCCCACCCGGGCCGATGGGATCAGGTTAATAATTCCATCCACCATCCCCAGACCGGCCCTCAAAATGGGAACAATCGTCAGCTTTTTCCCGCTGATAACCTTTCCGGTCATCTTCTCCAGGGGGGTTTCAATCTCCTTGTCTTCAAGAGGAAGGTCCTTCGTAACCTCATACGCCATGAGCATGGACAGCTCTTCCACAAGTTCCCGAAACTTCTTCTTCGATGTTTGGGTGTCCCTCAGATAGGTCAACTTATGTTGAATCAGGGCATGATCGATCACATGAAAATTCTCCACAGTACGCTCCTTTTTAAGGGTTACGGGCGGTCACTCATCAGGTTTGTTTTCATAGCATAAAGCTGAAAAAAACGAAAGGTGATTGACAAACCCTTTGTCCAAAGATACCTTTGTCTCCTCAATGGAAAGGCCGGAATCCCTGACAAACATCCTAATGAGCGCCTACAACCGGATGCTTCAGCACTTCGGCCCCCGCCACTGGTGGCCGGCAGACAGTCCCCTTGAGGTCATTGTCGGTGCAATCCTTACACAGAACACGGCGTGGACCAACGTGGAAAAAGCCATTGAGAACATTAAATCTGCGGGAGCGCTCTCCATAAAAAAGCTTCTTGAAACGCCGGTGGAGTGCCTGGCGGCATGGGTACGCCCTTCCGGATATTTCAATCTCAAGGCCAGGCGCCTTCAGGCGGCCATTCGTTTTATTGCGGAAACCTATGAAGGTGATCTGGAGAAGATGGCACGTGTCCCCCTTTCAGCCTTAAGGAAACAACTGCTCGGTGTCTATGGAATCGGTGAAGAAACGGCCGACAGCATTCTCCTCTACGCCCTTGGCAAGCCGGTTTTCGTGGTAGATGCTTATACGCGCCGAATCCTGACCCGCCATCACCTTACCGGACAAAAAACGACCTACGGTGAAATCCAGCAGCTTTTCATGAGCGCCCTCCCCAAAGAGGTTCCTCTCTTCAATGAATACCACGCCCTTATTGTTGAGACAGGAAAAACCTTTTGCCGGAGAACCCCTCTCTGTTCTGACTGCCCGTTGTCTGGATGGCATGTCTCTCTCGCCGGAGTGGTTCTTGAGAGTTCCTGAAGCCCATGAAAAGATCCGGTTTCAGGAAATGAAGTCAAACGAAATTGAAGGAACATTCGCTTGACATCCTAAATAAATTCCTTTATATGCCGATATGGAAAAGGATAATGTAAATTAATCCTTCAAGACGGGAGGAATCATTATGAAAGGGAAGGGATTAAAAAGCGGTACCACACTCCGGGGAAGGCTCATTGTTATTGTTTTACTTTTTTCCGCCATGGCTGTCGCCTTGGTTACGGCTCCACTGATGGCGTACCAAGTCACAAAGGGGGATACCCTGTGGGACATTTCTGGAAAATTTCTCAGAAACCCCTTTCTGTGGCCCAAGGTATGGGCATTAAACCCTTATATCTCCAATCCTCACTGGATTTACCCAGGAAATAAGGTTCAGTTAAAGACACCAGTTGTTCCCATGAAAGCTGCGCCCAAAGCCATCAGAGCGCAGCAAAAACGGTCTCAACCTGTGACTGTCCACAAACCTGGCCCTCATATTTTCATCTATGAAAACGTTCACGCAGCGGGTTTTATCGCCGAATCCAGACTAAGAGAGGTTGGCCGGGTACTCATGAACGAAGATGACACCCCCCTGAACTCCGAACCCAAAATACTCTGCTTCTATGCCAGAGAAGGCGAAACAATTTACCCAGGAGACCGTTTTACCACCTTCACCTATGTAAAAACCGTCAAACATCCCTATAAATCGTATAAAAAATTAGGATACCTTGTTCAGTTAGGTGGTGATATTGAAGTTTATCGTGTGGAGGGCCGCTTCTGCTTTGCAAAAATCCTACACAGCTACCAGGAAATAGGGGAAGGGGATCCCATTGGAAGGTTTGAGCGATGGCCAAACAAATTCGTTCTTACCCCCTTCAGAAAACCTTTAAACGCCTATATCGTCATGATGAAAGACGGTCTGATGATGGGAGCTCAGGACAAGGTTGTTTATATCGATAAGGGGAGTGCCGATGGCTTAAAACCAGGCCACAGGCTTTCCATCTATGAAAAATGCCCTTCAAAATTTGATCCCTACCGCCCATGCTGCAGGGCAAAGGTGAGAATGACGGCTCCGGACAGAAGGGTTGGCTCCCTGGTAGTACTCGCCACCCAGCCTCACACAGCGACGGCCATTGTTTACACAAACCGCAGAGAAATCGAGGTGGGTGACAGCGTCCGCCCATAGTTTTCAGGAAAAAACGGGGTCTATTTCCGGAAAAGGTTCAGCAACAGGGTAATCAAGATACTCAACAGAATAGAAGTTGCGAGGGGGAAGTAAAAGCTCCACTTCCCCTTTTTTATCAAGATATCACCGGGGAGTTTCCCAACCCAGGGAAATTTGTCGGCGAAAATCAGGAAAAGCCCAACTGCCGCAATGATGAGCCCTACCAAAACCAGAAATCGGCCAAAGGCCCCAAACATCTTACGACCCCTTCTTTGCCTTTCTAAGTGAAACCCGGTTTTTTCCCAAAAACCGGTCCCTTTCGCTGTAGATACACCCACAGTACTGCTGACGGTAAAATCCCGCCTCAAGTGACAGGTCAATCCCCCGCTTCCACCCCAAGCGAAAGTCTTCGTAATAAAATGGAATCCCTTTCTCCTTACCAAGGCTTTCCCCAATCTCGGAAATCAGGGAGTGTTTCTGTTGCTTGCTATATAGAAGCGTGGTAGTGAAGGCGTCAAAATGCCCCCGTTTAGCAACTTGGGCCGATGCCAGCAATCTCATATGATAGCAATAGCGGCAACGAAATGCCTCTCTGAAAACAGTGTTACGGAGAAATTCATCCAGCCGATACTCGTCCCGATAAATGACAGGCACGTTAAAACGCGCCTCCAGCAACTGGACGGATTCAAGCCGCCGCCGATACTCTTGATAGGGATGAATATTCGGGTTAAAGAAGAAGCCGTAAACCTCATGCCCCTTCTCTCTCAACGACATCAAGGGATAAACGGCACAATTTGCACAACAGATGTGAAGGAGAATCCTCATCGTCTCAGGGTGAGAGAAGCCTATTTATTCAGCCGCTTTTCCACCTCCAGGATCGCGGTGGTGGTTTTAATCACCGTGTCAGGATTCAGGGAAATGCTGTTGATGCCGCATTCTACGAGAAATTCCGCAAATTCAGGATAATCGCTGGGGGCCTGACCACAAATACCAATTTTAACACGGTTTTTTCTCGCCACCTCTATCACGTTTTTCACCATTCGCTTGACGGCCGGATCCCGCTCGTCAAAGATGTGGGCAACATGCGAAGAATCCCTGTCCAGTCCCAGGGTTAACTGTGTCAAGTCATTGGAACCAATGGAAAAACCATCGAAAATCTGGCTGAACTCCTCTGCCATGATGACATTGCTCGGCACCTCACACATGACATAGACTTCAAGCCCGTTTCCCCCCTGTTTCAGCCCGAATTCCTCCATGACCTTGAGGACCTTTTTCCCCTCCTCAACGGTTCGACAGAAGGGAACCATTACCTTAACATTCGTCAATCCCATTTCGTCGCGCACCTTGAGGATCGCAGCGCACTCCAAGGCGAAAGCGTCTTTGTAACTGGGGTCGTAATAGCGGGAGGCACCTCTGAAACCCAGCATGGGGTTGTGCTCCTCCGGCTCAAAATATTTTCCGCCAATGAGGTTGGCATATTCATTGGTCTTGAAATCGCTGAGGCGGACAATCACGTCCTTCGGATAGAATGCGGCGGCAATCTTGGCAATCCCGCGCGCGAGTTTGTCGACGAAAAACTGCTTTTTGTCCGTATAGGCGCGGGTAATCTGCTTGATTTTCTGAATAACTTCCTCGTCGTCAAGGGTTTCATACCGTGCCAGGGCCAATGGATGTACCTGGATATAGTTGCTGATGATAAACTCTTCCCTTGCCAGTCCAACCCCATCATTCGGGATAAAGGAAAGGGCAAAGGCATTGTCAGGGTTCCCTACATTCATCATAATCTGTGTCTTGGGTCTTTCCAAGCTTTCAAGGTTGACACGGTCGATATCGAAATCCAGCAGCCCTTCATAAACATAGCCTGTTTCTCCCTCGGCGCAGGAGACGGTGACATAGTCGTAATCCCTGAGCATTTCGCAGGCATTGCCGGTTCCCACCACGCAGGGCACCCCTAATTCTCGACTGATAATGGCCGCGTGACAGGTTCGCCCCCCCCGACTGGTCACAATGGCCGCCGCCTTTTTCATAATGGGTTCCCAATCCGGATCGGTCATCTCTGTCACCAGAACCTCTCCTTCATTGAAGTGACTGATATCCTTGACATCCTGAATGATGTTAACCCGGCCAACTCCAATCTTCTCTCCCACGCTCTTACCCACCAGGAGCCGCTTTCCTGTTCCCTTCAGCACATAATTCTCGAGAACGAGATCATTCCCCCTAGACTTCACTGTTTCGGGACGTGCCTGAACAATAAAAAGCTCATTCGTAATGCCATCCTTTGCCCACTCGATATCCATGGGGCAATCACGGCCATGCAATTGCGTGTAGTGGTCTTCAATGATGACCGCCCACTTTGCCAGCTGAAGAATTTCATCATCTTCAAGGATATAGGAATCCCGCTCTTTCTGAGGGACAGGGACATCCTTTGTTTTAGCCGTTCCTTCCATGGAATAGATCATCTTAAATTCTTTTCTTCCCAGATACTTCTGTATAATCGACCTGTACCCCTTAACAAGTGTGGGTTTGAAAACATAAAATTCATCGGGGTTGACAATGCCTTGGACAATGTTTTCCCCCAATCCGTAGGAACCTGTAATAAAGACGACGTCTCTGAAGCCGGATTCCGTGTCAAGGGTGAACATCACCCCTGAACAGGCAAGGTCTGAACGCACCATTTTCTGAACGGCAATGGAAAGGCCCACATCAAAGTGATTAAAGTGTTTGTGTTCTCGGTACGTGATGGCGCGGTTGGTAAAGAGAGAGGCGAAACATTTTTTGCACGCTGCCAGCAATCCTATTTCACCTTGAATGTTTAAATAGGTATCCTGCTGACCGGCGAAACTCGCGTCAGGAAGGTCTTCTGCTGTGGCGCTTGAGCGGACTGCCACATCGGTGTCCTCCCCATAACGGTCACAAAGTTTTTTATAAGATGCTACGATTTCCTGCGTGAGATCATCGGGAAATTCGATACCCTGGATGATTTGACGAATCCTGCTGCCCGCTTTCTGAAGGGCCTTCAGATCATCCACTTCGAGGCCGTGCAGCTGAGCTTCCACCTTTTCACGCATACCGGAGTAATCGAGAAGGTAATGATACGCGTCCACCGTAATGGCAAAACCATAGGGGATCTCAACCCCCTTTGAGGAAAGTTCACGATACATCTCCCCCAATGATGCGTTTTTCCCCCCCACAAGCGGCAAATCACTCAAACCGATTTCATCAAACCACAGTATCCATTTAGACATCCTATCCCTCCTTGTTAAATAAATTTTCCCGGGGATCTCCCCTGACTTTTGCAGAAATCACGAGCGCTACCTACTTTTCACAAAAAATCTATCTTTTTTGCCGGCCCCGTAAAAAGCCCAGCTTCTACGCCTGCCTGTGCATCGCACACAGAGAGGTTGTGCCGCATCCCTGCCCTGTTAAACTCTCGTCGCACGAGACGACGAAGCCAATTTAACAAGGCAAATCACTGCAGCGTACCGCAAGCACGTCTCATTCCTCAGGATTTGCACGCCTTGAGTCTGCCCGTCGGCAGATAGGTTTGAAGCACTTTTCATCGCCGTCTAATCCCGACTTTTTGCAAATGCACCTTTTTTGAATCACGAATAATAAGATGCTATAATACAAATTGAACATAATTAAACATATCTTAAAATGGTTTGGCTGTCAACTCTATGGCTGCAACAAACTTTTTCGGGAGGCATCCTATGAGATCTCAAAAATATGTTTATTCGTTCAATGAAGGGGACGGAAGCAACCATTATCTCTTCGGGGGAAAGGGAGCTGGTCTGTGTGAGATGACAAAGATTGGCCTTCCCGTTCCTCCTGGGTTCGTTATCACCACCGAGGCGTGCCGTAACTTTTTCGAAGAGGGTCAAACCCTCTCAGAACCTCTCAGACGCCAGGTCCTGGAGGGGATGAGGGCCCTTGAGACTGCCACGGGACGAAGGTTCGGGCAACGGCATCATCCCTTGCTCGTATCCGTAAGGTCAGGGGCCGCGGTTTCCATGCCTGGGATGATGGACACGATTCTCAACCTTGGCCTGACACAGCAAACCCTTGAAGGGCTTGTCGAAGAGACTCAAAATGAACGGTTTGTGTGGGATGCCTATCGGCGATTTCTTCAACTTTACGGAAAAATCGCCCTGAATATCCCCGCGGACGCGCTGGATCACCTTCTCGAAGAAGCGAAACGGGAGGTCAACGTAACTCAGGATGTGGAACTTGATGTGTCCGCGCTGAAAAAGCTTTGCGACAGACTAATCAAAACCATCGAGGCCCATACCCAGACCCCCTTTCATGAGAACTCCTGGGACCAGCTCTTTCTTGCCATTGCCGCTGTGTTCAATTCGTGGATGGGAAAGCGCGCCGTGGATTACCGGAAACAATTCAATATCACCCCGGACATGGCTAATGGCACGGCGGTCAATATTGTCGCCATGGTGTTTGGAAACATGGGGGTGTCCTCCGCCACCGGCGTAGCCTTTACACGTGATCCCGCCACGGGGGAAGACCGGCTTTTCGGAGAGTACCTTATCAACGCGCAGGGGGAGGATGTGGTGGCTGGAATCCGGACACCGAAACCGATTGATAACCTTGCAGACGAGATGCCCGAAACCTATCGGGAGCTTCAGGGGGTGCGTCAAACCCTTGAAAGACATTACAGGGAGGTGCAGGATTTCGAGTTTACCATTGAAAGAGGAAAGCTTTACGTGCTTCAGACCAGAAACGGGAAGCTCAACGCCCGGGCCACTGTCAAGACTTCCGTGGACATGCATCGTGAAGGACTTATTACAAAGAAAGAGGCCCTGCTTCGTGTTACCCCTGAACATATCACCCAACTGATGCACCCACACATCGATCCGAAACAGAAGCCGTCTCCCCTGACGCAAGGTATCCCTGCTGCTCCGGGCGCGGCAAGCGGAAAAATCGTCCTGGATCCGGACAGGGCGGAAGATCTCAAAAAGAGGGGAAAAGACCCTTTGATTCTATTGAGAGAAGAGACCAAACCGGAAGACATCCACGGATTCTTCGCATCGGAAGGGATCCTTACGCTCAGGGGTGGTAAGACTTCTCACGCCGCGGTTGTTGCACGCGGTATGGGTAAACCCTGTGTTGTAGGGTGCGAAGATTTAACAATCAACCTTGACACAAGTGAGATTTTCATCGGGTCCCAAAAACTCCGTGAAGGCGACTGGCTCACCATTGACGGGTCGTCGGGTGAAGTCTATACCGGAAGGGTCCCTACGATTGAACCTCAAATGGATGAGGATCTCAATACCTTGCTGAGGTGGGCGGACGAAACACGCACCCTGGGAGTTCGCGCCAATGTTGACACGCCTGAAGCGGCGCGAAAGGCTCTAACCCTTGGTGCCGAGGGAATCGGGCTGTGCCGAACGGAAAGGATGTTCAATGCCCCGGACAGGCTTTCCATCGTTCAGGAAATGATTCTCGCGGACACGGAAGAAAAGCGTAGGGACGCTATCCAACGCCTCCTCCCCTTTCAACGTAGCGATTTCAAGGAAATTCTTAAAGCTATGGAGGGGAAACCCGTTACGGTAAGATTGCTTGACCCCCCTCTTCACGAATTTCTTCCTGACCCTGAATCCCTCATCCTCGAGGTAGAAAACTTGAAGGACTTCTCCGGCACCCTTCGCGCGCTGGAAGAGCTTCCCGGCATCATTCGGATGCTGGATCCTTCCCTCCACGAATATCTTCCCCCCATTGAGCGGGTTCTGAAAGACCTGGGTAAAATTAAAAAGCGCCGGGAAGATGAGGCATACCTGCAAAAAAAGGAAGAGCTCCTGAAAAAGGTTAAAGCCCTGTCAGAGGTTAACCCTATGCTTGGGCATCGTGGCATACGCCTGGGGATCACCTACCCAGAAATCTACGAAATGCAGATCCAGGCCCTCCTTGAGGCCGCGGCGGAACTCCTGAAAGAGGGGATTGATGTCCGGCCCGAGATCATGGTCCCCCAGGTCTGTACAGCCCAGGAACTCAAATGGGTCCACCGCATGGTAGAAAAAATCCACAAGGATGTGGAGGCACGTTTTGGCATCTCCGTCCCCCTTCACTTTGGCACCATGGTCGAGGTGGTACGCGCCTGTATGCGGGCTGGGAGACTGGCAGAGGTGGCGGATTTCTTCTCTTTCGGCACCAATGACCTGACGCAGGCTACCTTCTCTTTCTCCAGGGAAGACGCGGAAAACAAATTTCTCCCGCTTTACAATGAACGGAAAATACTTCAGGACAACCCGTTCGAGGTGCTGGATCAGAAGGGGGTGGGAAGACTCATGATGATTACGATTGAATGGGGCCGGCGCACCAAGCCCGACCTGACCATTGGTATCTGCGGGGAACACGGGGGGCATCCTGCCTCCATCGAGTTTTGCCACAATATCGGGCTAACCTACGTGAGCTGCTCGGTCAACCGTCTTCCCGTGGCCCGGCTGGCAGCGGCCCGCGCCAAGATCAGGGAGGTGAGGGGAAAGCTTCCCGAGGGGCTGGACAGTGAGTATCCCTTTGTGATTTATTTCTAATGGCCCTTTGAGCAAGGGAAGCTAAAGAGCGGTGGATACCTTTGAAAAATCGGCAAACATGGAAAAAAGCTCTTTAATCTGTGTCAGCAGTATCAGACGGTTCCTGCGAAGCACCTCATCAGGATCCATGACCAGCACCTCATCAAAGAATTGGTCAACCGTGGGTTTCAGGGAAGAGATAAGTTTTAGCGCCTTGTGATAATCTTCCCCTTCCATGAGGGCGACGAACCGCTCCTGAATCTTCGACACCTCCTGGAAGAGCGCCTTTTCCGCCTCTTCTGTCATCAGGGCGGGATCTGGTCGGGCCCCTTCTTCTACTGCTTCCCCTTCTAAGATGTTGGCCACCCGTTTGAAGGAAAGCATCAATGAAACAAAGGCAGGGTCCTGGCGAAAGTCATTGAAGACCTTGACCCGTTTATAACTGTCTGCGATGTCGTCAAAGGCCCTAGCGACAACCGATTCGATGGTATCAAAGGCAACCCCCTCTGATTGGAGATACCCCCGAAACCTCACAGCAAAGAAGTCCCGAACCGTTTCCTGAAGTGTGGAAAGTGGCGTATGAACCTTCTCAGACAAGAGCTGAGCGGCACGGGCCGTCCAGTCCGAAAGGGAAAGCCTGTAACCCTTCATCAGGATAATACGGACAATGGCTAGCGCCGCTCGGCGAAGCCCGAATGGGTCTGCCGTCCCTGTCGGAATTAGAACGTTCCCAAAACACCCGACCAGCGTATCCATTCGATCCGCCATCCCTACGATGGCTCCGGCATCGCCGTCCGGAAGCCGGTCCTCGCTGAAACGGGGGAGATAATGCTCGAAAATCGCCTCGCAAACAGCCTCCGGCTCGCCCGAGAGACGTGCATAGATTCGGCCCATGGTTCCCTGAAGAGAGGGAAACTCCCCCACCATTTCAGAAACGAGGTCAGCCTTGCACAGGTATGCCGTGCGTTTTACAGTTTCCTTGGCATCAGGTTTGAGGATATCGGCGAGATACCCTGAAAGTTCTGTAATCCGCATGACTTTTTCATACGACGTTCCCAGTTTCGCGTGAAAAACGACCCCTTTCAGGGCCTCAACCCGTTGCGCAAGGGGAACCTTTTTATCCTCTTCAAAGAAAAACTTTGCGTCCTCAAGTCGGGCTCTCAAGACCCGCTCATGTCCGCGGACGAAGGACTCCAGTCCTTCTTTGAGCGTGTTGTTGACAGCGATGAAGTAAGGGGCTAGGCGTCCATCTCTTTCAAGCACCGAAAAGTATCGCTGGTGCTCGCGCATGGCGGTGATAAGGATCTCTTTTGGCAGTGAAAGATACGCTGTATCAAACTGCCCCATCACGATAAACGGGTACTCCACCAGGCAGGCAACCTCTTTGAGAAGATCGGGGTCTTCAAGCCATTCGAGGTTTTTTGCCTTGAGCGCTTCCTGAATTTCCCTGCGAATCACCGTCTCCCGCACCTTTGGGTCAACCATTACATAATGGGCTTTCAGGTCCTTGAGATAAGAGGCCGCATCGCTCACTTCAAAGCCTTCCGGTGATAAAAACCGGTGCCCGAAAGACCGGTTCCCCGACGATAGGCCTTCAAGCGAAAAAGGGACAACTTCCCCGTCGAAAATCGCTAAAATCCAGTGAATGGGGCGGGCAAATCGTAATGTGCCGGTTCCCCACCGCATCGATTTTTTAAAGGAAAGAGCTAAGATAAGTTTGGGCAAAAACTCAGCGAGAAGCGCGGGCGTCTCTTGACCAGCTACCCTTCGGCGAATACAGACATACTCACCCTTTGGGGTTTTCTTGATGCTCAAGGCCTCAACGGATACACCCTTCGCCTTCGCGAACCCCATGGCTGCCTTGGTTGGGCTGCCATCGGACGCAAAGGCAGCAGATTTCGGAGGGCCGATGATTTCCTCCTCCCTGTCCGGTTGTTTCCGTGGCAAGCCGCGGACAATCAGGACAAGGCGGCGGGGAGTTCCCATCGCCTCGACCACCTCTGACTTCAGGGTCGCCCCTTTAAGGAAATCCTCAAAACGCTCCCTCAATTCCTCAAAGACAGGGGGTAAAAACCCTGCCGGGATTTCTTCCGTTCCAATTTCAAAGATTAAATCAGGCATGGGAATCTCCTTTTAACAGGGGGAATCCCATCTCCTCCCTTTGCTCCAAAAAGGCATGGGCGCACCCTCGCGCCAGCGCCCTCACGCGCCCGATGGTTCGTGTGCGCTCGTTCACGCTGATGGCGCCACGGGCATCCAGAAGGTTAAAGACATGGGAACATTTTAGGCAACAATCATAAGCGGGTCGAACAAGGCTTCTCTCAAGAAGGCGGTTGGCCTCTACCTCATAGGAGTCAAAGAGGTTCCATAACAAGGGAATATCGGCCGCTTCGAAATTGTAGACAGAATACTCTACCTCCGCTCTATGAAAGATATCTCCATACGTTATCATTTCATTCCATAAGAGGTCATAGACGTTGTCGCAATCCTGCAGATACATGGCTATCCGTTCAATCCCGTAGGTAATCTCAACTGGGATGGGTGAGAGATCGATACCTCCAACCTGCTGGAAATAGGTAAACTGTGTAATTTCCATGCCGTCAAGCCATACTTCCCAGCCAAGTCCCCAAGCCCCCAGAGTTGGCGATTCCCAGTCATCCTCCACAAAACGAATATCGTGTTCGAGTGGATTCACGCCAAAACGCGCCAGACTTTCCAAAAAGATATCCTGGATATCCAGGGGTGAAGGCTTGATAAGCACTTGGAACTGAAAATAATGCTGAAGGCGATTGGGGTTTTCACCATAGCGTCCGTCTGTCGGCCGTCTGGAAGGTTGCACATAGGCCGCAGACCACGGCTCCGGGCCAATGGATGCCAAAAATGTGGCGGGGTGAAACGTCCCAGCCCCTACTTCCATATCGTAGGGCTGCTGAACCATGCACCCCCGCTGTGCCCAAAAGGTTTGAAGGGCCAATATCAATTCCTGTACGGTCATAACAACTCCTATCTTCTTACAAATGCCTTAAATGTTAGATGGTTTTACAATGGATAGCAGGGTCTGTCAAGATTTCGTGCAATAAAATTTTCCGTCCTCTCTCCCCTCAACGCAGACCCTCTTACGCCACGAGAGGATTCCGACCTAAAAGATAAACCCCTGACAGACCATCAGGGGCTTTTTTATTTGCCTATCGCTCCAGCAGAAATCTAAAAGGTTTCCACCTGAATCAGACGATTTCCACGAGCTGAATGTCGAAAGTCAGGTCCTTACCGGCCAGGGGATGATTTGCATCAAGTGTGACAATTGTATCTGTTATCTGGGTAACCATAACATTTATCGGCTGCCCGTCCGGCTGCGTCAATTGAAGTTGTTGCCCGACCTGAGGTTGGATATTGGAGGGGAATTGTTCGATGGGTACATCCAGCGCCAATTCCTTATGGTACGGACCATAGGCCTCCTCAGAAGAGATGGTAATCGTCTTGGATTCGCTTACCTCCATACCGACAACCCCATTTTCAAAACCCTCGATCACCTGTTTACTGCCAAGGGTGAATTCCAGGGGCTCACGGCCACTGGATGAATCGAACTCTATTCCATCATCCAGCTTACCCGTATAGTGTACCTTGACTGTGTCGCCTAATTTTGCTTTTGTCATCATTTTCTCCTTTTTTTGAGCGTTGTAACCCACGCACGTTCTAATTTTCTTTCTTCCCTATACGCCTTTTCCTTTAACAAAACGGCCTGGATGTAAAGCAGGGAAAGAGCCGAAGATGTGACCAGAAAAGGGACAAACCACTATTTTTCGCCTTTTTATCACAAATTTCTGGTAACATCAAACCCAAATCCTCAGGACATCCCCCAAAATTCTCTTAAAAAATTAAGGGAGTCTTTTATAATCAGATAGTTAAGTTAATTACGAAGTGAAACTGTAAAAAATGGGGGGAACTCCAAACTTGTTGTTGACATTTACAGGAGGTTTGTTAATCTAAATCGTAGAAAGGTGTTTTAGTATCCTGGTGAATATGGTGAATTCGAGCAATAACCTTTTTAACCAGAGGAGGGGAAAATGGAAGAGAAGGATAAAAAGCAGGGAAAGGGTTTTACCAGAAGGGATTTTATTAAGAAATCCGCGGTAGGCCTGGCGGGCGCGGGGCTGGCGACGCTTTCGATGGATTCCCTGTTTCAGTGGAACCCAGCCCTCGCGGCGAACATTGCACCCCCAAAGTTTAAGCTCGAGAAGAACCCTGTTATCAACGTGTTGAGGTGGTCCGGATTTGTCAAGAGTGATGAGCAGGTCTGGAACGCCAACACGAGAAAATGGGAAAAGGAAACGGGTGGAAAGGTTGTGACAGAGTACCTTTCCTGGGAAGATGTGCGTTCCAAGGCCGCCATGGAGGCATCGGTTGGTGCTGGTCACGATATTGTTCTGGGATGGTATGACGACCCCCATCTTTATCCGGACAAGTTGCTGGACGTCTCGGATGTAGCTGTTTACCTGGGTAAGAAGTATGGTGGTTGGTATCCCGTATGCGAGGTGTACGGCAAGCTGTATGGAACGAACAAATGGATTGCCCTTCCCATCGGGAGTGCAGGGATCTGCATTAATTATCGGGTGAGCTGGGTCAAGGAAGTGGGATATGAGAAGCTCCCATCGGATATCAATGGTTTCATCCAGTGCTGTAAGAAGCTGAAGGCGAAGGGACATCC
>JALTEW010000248.1 GCA_027073795.1 bacterium
CATTATAAGTTTTATATATTTGAGAGTTTAGGGGAATAATTTTTTCATATGCAGCGCCAGGTAGTAGAAGGCTGTGACCACCATGGCGTGGCAGATTTCTCCAGACTGGATGAGGTGGGGAATGTCCCTCAGAGGGGTCAAGACCGTTTCAATATCTTCACCTACATCAAATCTGGTAGACGCCGTTTTTTTTGCCTTTTCAGCCAAATAGATGTGGTAGCGATTGGTTTGGACCGCTGGTTGCGGGTAAAGGTTTCCTATCAGGGTCAGCGTGTCTGATGTATAGCCTGTTTCTTCAACGAGTTCGCGCCTTGCAGCCACTTCCGGTGACGGGTCATCTTCGTCCATCAGCCCTCCAGGTATCTCGAGCAATACCTTTTTAACCCCATGGCGGTACTGGCGAATCATGACGACCTCGTTTTCGGGTGTAATAGGGATAATGCTAATCCACTCGGGAAAATCGAGGATGGTAATATCCCGGGCAGCGCCGTTTCGGGGGTTTCTGGCTTTTTCCTTCCAGAGCGTGAAAATCTTATAATCTCCCGCTTTTTTCGATTCAAGTAACTGCCATTCTTTAATCATGTGAGGGACTCCATTTTTTAGGTTACGCTACCACCTGAGAGAGTCCATTTCAACGGAAATTTGAAAAGGGCAACCGGATTTTATCCGCCATTGCAGAAGACCACGGATTTACCCCGTGAGGTTCCATTGACATAAGAGAGCTAATTTTCTAAAAAGCCATCGTGATAACCAGAAGGATTTGAAATGTTGTGGGAAAAGGAAAACCCGAATTTTTACGGGCCCTGGGATAATTATTGGCATCTTCTTCTGAAAAGGCTGTTTATGCCGCCCTGTTTGGTAATTTGCTCATTGCGATTACCAGGTTCGTCGCCGCGGGAATAACAAAGAGCTTGGCTATGCTGTCGGAAGGGGGTCACGCGCCGGTTGACACGGGTAACCAGTTTCTGCTTCTTTATGGGATCCATCGCTCAAAACGTCCCGATGGGTAATGGCTATCTGGCTGGCTATTGAGATAAAAAACCTCCTTATCGGTGAGAGCGCCCTGCCGGAGGCCATCCGGGATATTCGGAAACTGGGTGGATGTTGCCCGGAAATTGAGCACGTCAACGAAGTTCTGACCCTCATATGGGGCCCGAGGATATTCCTGTAAATATCAGTGTTGATTTTCTGGATTCGATTATGACGGACGGGGTGGAAAAGGTTATCCAGAGGATGGATCAAGCTATCAAGAAAAGACCCCCTTGGTGAAGCGGGTATTTGTGGAGGCCGAGGCACGACGGGGTGAAACCGTGATTAAACAGATGTGAATGCTACATGAAAAAAGCTAAAAAAGTTATTTTATTATGGGCATCAATCTCTTGACAAGACGCTAAAAAGTTGGTAAATGACATCCACCTTATGGTAGTTGTAATATGAAAGGATGTTTAAGAATGATTGATATGCAGGCACGTAGCTCAGTGGGAGAGCGCTACCTTGACGCGGTAGAAGTCGGCGGTTCAATCCCGCCCGTGCCTACCACCTTCCCGTCCATCCTGATGAATTTTTAATTCAAAGATTCGTTTAATGATGTAAATTGGTGCGGAAACGGCATCGTGTGTGTTTAGACGTGTTTGCAAGGGATATGGCATAGTATGAGTAAGGAAAAGGAAATATCTTTAGATACTTTGAGGCATAGTACGGCTCATGTGATGGCGCAGGCTGTCAAGGATCTCTATGGAGATGTAAAGCTTGCAATTGGACCGGCCGTCGAGGACGGGTTTTACTACGATTTTGATGCTCCGATTCGCTTTTCGGAAGAGGATCTCGAAAAGATTGAGAAACGTATGGAGGAGATTGTCCGGGAGGATTTACCCTTTGAACGACAGGAAATGCCACGAAGCGAGGCCATCGAATTTTTCAGGGAAAGAGGGGAACCTTACAAGGTGGAGCTCCTTGAGGAGATGGATAATGATTCCGTTTCTATTTATAGGCAGGGAAATTTCGTGGACCTCTGCCGGGGGCCTCATATTCCCTCGACGGGGAAGATCGGGGCCTTTAAGCTCCTGAGTCTGGCGGGGGCCTACTGGCGTGGCGATGAGCGCAACAAGATGCTTCAGCGCATCTATGGAACGGCTTTCTTCGATAAAAAATCCCTACGGCAATACCTGAATAGGCTTGAAGAGGCGAAAAAGCGGGACCATCGTAAGATAGGGAAAGAGCTGGATCTTTTCAGCATCAGTGAGGATGTCGGACCGGGATTGATCCATTGGCATCCGAAGGGGGCCCGCATCCGGAGCATCATCGAGGCATTCTGGCGCC
>JALTEW010000249.1 GCA_027073795.1 bacterium
CCGCTTTCTTTCAAAACAGAAACCCCTACAGGGAAATTTACTACCAACTTCATCATGCCAAGCGGGCGTTAAAAAGGGGATTCACGCCAATTCAGATTTATATGGGTGAAGATAAAATTCAACCAGGTGCATCAGGGAGTAAATTTCAGCCGAGTGCATCAGAAGGGGGTAGTAATGGCTAATAATTATATGTGGTTAATACATAGACCTACAAAGTTAGGGGTAGTAATTGGGAGTCGGATGGAGTGGGGCTGGAGAACCCCTACAGGAATATATGATAACATAGACACTCTTTATCGTTATCTTGATGAACATCCTGGGGAAATTGGTGATCAAGGTGATTTTGTAGTTGTAACAGAAGAAGAGTCTCAGGGATGGGTTTGCACATGGGATAATGAAGACAAGGAAAACAGAGTCCTAAAATTTGAGTGGCGGCCGTTTGGTTGGGAGGGTCCCGGATAAAAAACCCCCTCCGGAGAGGGGGCAAAGTTAACAGATATGTTAATGTTTCTTAATCTTCAGCTTCTTTGTATTTTTTGAGGCGTTCTTTGAGCTCCCCTTCTGGTATGGCACCCCATATCTCTCGCCAATCGGTTAGCCACATGGAACCGCACGCCAAACATTCAATAACAGGTTTTACGCCTTTTGGGGTAGGCTTTATAAAAACCAATGCCATATAAGGGTAAGCCGTGAAACTTGTGACCGTAAAATCACCTCCGGCTTTTGGTAGTTGTTTCCCATGATAGCATGGAAATTTAATCTGTAAGCCGTATTTGTGATTGATAATAATCTCTCCTGGTTCAAGATCAATTTTAACTTCGCCAAGTGGTTGACATCGTGAAAAATCGGCGTATTCTCCTGGTGGCGTGCCGTCTTCATCCGGAAAAGGTAAGCGGAAATGCAAAAGGTGCGCTTGTTTAACGGGGTCGACATTTCCCGGCATTGGTTTTACGTCATATCTCTGTTCATATCTCAGATAATACATGTTTTCACATGTGCCAATTTTGACCTCTTCGTTTTTTCTATTTAATGCATATTCTCCCATTTTACCCCTCCTCTCCCAAAAGTTTAAACAGTTCAAGCCCCTCTTTCATAGATGTCTTCATCCACAAAATGGGATTGTCAAGGGATTCATCATAAATCAGGAAGTATAAACCCTTTTCTTGAAAGACGATCCCCCCAAACCACTCATCACCTGCCGCCGCACGCAGGATCATCAACCCCGCGCGGGCGATATGCCTTTTGATTTGGATCATAGGCGCCCCCTCAAATCGTTAATGATGTTTTCCCGGATTTTCGCCGCGTCTCTAACATTGCCATATTTCAGGCAAGCAAGATAATCAGCGAACCAATGCCATAACCCCTTTTTAAAAGGTTGCGGCATGGAGTCTATCAGAGATTTCAAAGTTTTATCATTCATTTTTACCCCCTAAGCTTCTTTTTCCGTGAGTTTTTCCATAGCAAGCCTCCTTTGCCGGCCTTTGCCCCGACCGGTGGGGGGTGTGGGGTTAGTCTCTTAACGATGCAGGGATGCGGTGAATGCCTTTGCGGTAAGTGCCTGAGCCGACACAATGTGTATAGCCGTCTCTTGCTGCCGCGCGCATGGCATCAGCCTTGGTGTCGTGTGCATGTCCGCGAGCGTCCAAAGGCCCGTCCTCATCACAGATGTGATACTTGCCCGTGACTTCCTCAAAAATTCTTGCTATTTTCATCTTCCTTGCCTCCTTTGCCCTTGCGGGCGTGTTATTCCTCGATTACACCGAGGTTGTCAAATGTTGCCATGCTTTCTACGCCGCGACGATCCATGATTTCATCGCGGATGACATTTTTGATCCAGCGGACAGCGTGTTCAACTTCTTCCCCGTCTGCATCGATCCGAGCGGCGATCCCGCTCGGCATAACGCTATCAGGATCATCTTTAATCCTGATAGACACATCCCTACGGTCTCGCTCAATTTCAATAATAATTCTTTTTTTCATCTTTTGTCCCTCCTAACCGCGTAAATTTCGATCATGACGGAATAGTGAATGTCAAATGAACATCCATCGTAGTCGTCTATCACGGTTCGCGTAATTTCAGGCAGTTCTTTTTCAGACGAGAACCGCTTCCATGTAGAGTTTTCGTTCTGAGCGTCCCGCCACCAGCAGGCTTCATGTCTGGCGAAAAACTCTTCCCAGGGCATAAAGACACAGATAGGTGCGCCTATGCCTTCGCCCTCCAGATACATAGGAAGGTCATGAGCATAAGGCACTGCCCAGAACCTTCCGCCAGGAACGGGCCCAGAATGAGTTAGAAAAACCGACCTAATGAAAAGGGAT
>JALTEW010000250.1 GCA_027073795.1 bacterium
TACTCATCGTTTATTGCTTTTTTTAAAATTTAGAGTAAGCCATTCTTTCTTTACAAATACTATGTACACGCCAAGATAAAGCAGTGCTAAAGTCAGTAATGAGTCAATAAAATTGATTGCAAAAAAAGCATAGATATATATCCACGCATCGTGCAACCATCTATCAAGTAATTCAAATTCAGGACTTCTTAATTTTACCACCTTATACACAACATTTGAGCTATTAATAGCTACCTTAATATAATGATAAAAATAATGTTCTGGGTCGGACCCTGCCAACTCTGCCCCTCCCCCTCCTGTAATGATGTAAGGTGTTTTGCCCCAAACCCCTCTGTAGTATGCATGAATGTGTGAAACAAAGAGCATGGTTACATTATTCTTATCAAATAATTTATTCAGCCTTTTCGCAAAAGCCATATCCGCTAAGCTGTGTCCTCTTTTATATTCTCCTTTTCTCGGGTCGTAAAGTGGGACATGCATAAAAACAAAGCGTTGTTTGAATCTCTGACTGGCAATCAGTTCATTTTTCAGCCATGCGAATTGTCCATCATCAAGGTTTCTTTCATTTGCATCATCGAGAATAATAAAATAGCTCTTTCCAACAGTAAATGAATAATAAAATGGGCCAAATAGCTCATAATAAGCAGCTCTGCCCTCTCCCCTTGCCTCGTGGTTTCCGAAAACAGTTAATAGAGGCTTATTTAATTTTTTTATTTGATTCAGAAAAAACATAAATTTTTCTTTATCCCCGTCATAAACTAAATCTCCATCATCAATGGCGAAAAGGATATCCTCCTTGTTTAGTCTGGATATTAAATTATCAAATGTCTTTACAGCATTTTTATTATCACCGAAAACAATAAATGAGAAACTTGTTTTGTTCTTATCTATTTTCTGCAATTGATGATAATTCCAATCAGAAATTTTTGGAGCTGTCAAAACAGAATGTACTTTTACCCCGCTCGCAAAAAGCAAGACAATTACAAAAAAGGTGATTACATATTCTGAAAATACCTTTTCTTTCATTCTTAACCTATTTTAGTGGGATTTATAATTAACTTATTAAGCTTTTGTAAACTCCTGCAGAAAAGCAAAGGATGAAGGAGATGGATCCCTGCCAGTCCATCGTCATTCCCCTGCCCGAAACAAAAACTTTTAAAGTATGAACGAATAATACCTTTTATCATGAAAGAAAAGAAAAGAAAGATTGCTATTGCAATAAATCCCGCCCTGCTCGGCGTCGTTGACTCAAAGATAGACGGCTCTTATCTCAGGTCAAGGAGCCAGGCAATAGAGCACTACCTGCTTAAGGGCCTTCATGAGGAGTCAATATCGTTTGCAGTTGTAATGCTCTCCCCTGCCCACCACAGGCTGGCGCTTAAGAGGATAAACAATAAAACCCTGCTTGAGAATCAGGTTGAATTCCTCGGGAGGCATGGCATAAGGCAGGTGGTTGTCCTTACTGCATCCTCCCCTCTCATTAAGAAGCTCATGCTCATTCAGCCGCTACTTTCAATAAAAACAGAGATTAAGATTGTGAATAAAAAGGGCAATGCAAGGGCGCTCCTCTCGTTAAGGGAAAGCCTTCCCCCTTCATTTATCCTGTTCAGCGGCGACATACTTGCAGACTTCAATATAGAAGCAATGGAGAACAGCCACTTCTCCAGCCATTCCCCTGTTACAATGGGCTTAATAACCTCCTCGACCCCCAAAAAATACGGGAGCGTGCTTATTGAAGGCTCTTCTATAGTCAAGTTTGAGGAGAAGCCAAAGGAGGCGAGGAGCCATGTCATTAACGCAGGGATATACCTGTTTCAAAGAGAAGCCCTTGACATGATAGGAAACAAAACCTCAATAGAATTTGAGCTGCTTCCAGTGCTTGCAGGCAGGGGAATGATAAACGGATTCTTCATAAACGGGACCTACCTTCACCTTGGCTGAAGGAGTTTCAGGCAGGCAGAATAAACCTCTTCTATGTGTATCTTCTTCATGCACATCCGCTCTTTTGGGGTGCCCTTCCACCTGCACTCCGGGAACTGCCCGAGGTGGCTGTTTATGCAGGGGCTGCAGCTGACCTTATGATAAATTGCTAAATTCTTCTTTCCGAGGGGCGCCCACCTTACGGGCGTGTTCGGGCCGAATAACCCTATTGTAGGGGTTCTTTGTGCTGCTCCTATGTGCATCGGTCCAGAGTCATTTGAGACGAGAAGATTGAGGCGGGAGATAAGTGCGATTGTCTGTTTCAAAGTCAGCTTTCCCGAGGTGTCAATAATCCTTTCCTTTGATTTCATCATGCCTTTTATCCTGCCTATGATG
>JALTEW010000251.1 GCA_027073795.1 bacterium
CGCTTTGAGCAGGTCGACAAACGCTTTGAGCAGGTCGACAAACGCTTTGAGCAGGTCGACAAACGCATGGATGCCTTTGAGAGGCGTCTCGAGAAGCTGGACCACCGGATGTGGGCCATCACTATACTTGTTCTTGCCTCTGTTCTCATTCCCATTGTCCTGAAAATTTTCTTCAAATAACATATAAACTCACAGATATTTACAACTTCCCTTAACCCATCGCCTCTTTCCCCCCTTTATCCCTGTAAGAAATCGGCACCAACCTGGCGGGGATTCTTCAAAGACCTGAAGGGACGAGGACTTGACGGGAGGGGTGTTATCTTGGGAGTCATGGATGGGCTACCTGGCTTAGAAAAGGTCTTCAAAGAGGAATTCCCCCGGGCCAGGGTTCAGCGGTGTCAGGTGCATGTGGCACGGAATGTCCTGGCCAAGGTTCCGAAGAAGCTAAAAAAGGAGGTGGCCGATGAACTCAGGAGCATCTTTTATGCTTCATCAAAAGATACGGCGATGGCCTTCTTCCAAGAATTCAAAGAGAGGTGGGAGAAAGAGATTCCCTCCACGGTCAAGTGTCTGGAGAATTCCCTCGAGTCCTGTTTAACGTATCTTTCCTTCCCTGAGGAGGAGTGGATCTCTTTGCGGACCACCAATATCATTGAGCGCTTAAACAAGGAGTATAAGAGAAGAACGAAGCCCATGGAGATTGTGGCGGGTGAGAATGCCTGCTATATGCTGCTGGCTTTTATCAGCCTGAAGATGGAATGTCACTGGAGGCCAAACTGCTCAATCCGGCAGGCGGCACCCTTACCTTTCCAGCGGAAACAGTCCGCCTAGCGACCGAGGAATTCAAGGGCAAATATAGGGCAGGCGGTTTGCACCAGTGGAAGATCCAGGAATCCGGGTATGGTATCGTGGGCATGATTACCAATCACGGCTATCTCGACAACCCCACCCTCCGCGGGACGCGCCTATGGCTGCAACTAACTGGGGTTCAAGGAGAGGTTTTATGGTTTCTTCAGGTGCCATATCTCTACCGTGCCTCCCTGAATATCATTTTTAGCTCATAGGCTCCTTCAGCCCTTCTCTTGTCAATATCGAACCCCATCTTCTCGAACAAATGCAGCATGGGACTGTTGCCTGCGATCACTTCTGCTGTGAAGCCAAAAAGTCCCTGATTTTTAGCCAAATAGGTTAGATACGAGAGCAGTTCTGTACCAATTCCCAGCTTTTGATAGTCATCTCTTACTACGAATGCGACCTCTGCTGTATGCGTACCTTCATCTATTCCGTATTCACCTATGCCGACAACCTCTTCTTTCGCGTCCCTTTTGATTACCGCAAGTATTATCATCTCTCTGGTGTAGTCAATTACCACGAATTCCTGCAGCCGTTCGTGCGGCATATCCTTACGTGTAGAGATGAACCTACGATACAGGCTTCTGTCAGAAAGCGCATAGAAAAATTCTTTCAACAACGGTTCGTCAGATATTTTCACAGGCCTGAGGAGGATTTCGAACCCGCCCCGGGTGGTTCTATAAGTTTCAAGCTCTTCGGGGTATTCCCCTCGTTTTCCCGGTATGAAGGCCTGGTCCTTGTAAATAAGGTTCAGTTTTTTCACCTCCTGAATGAGCCAAGCCCTGAATCTGGGGTGAGCAATCGCAATGAGTTCCATTGCCCTTTCCCGGATGTTTTTCCCATGCAGGTACGCTATACCATATTCAGTTACTACATAGTGAATATCACCACGGTTCAAGGTGACACCTGCCCCTTCCCTGAGACATGGCACTATCCTCGAAACCTTACCATCTTCTGCGGTAGACTGCAGGGCCAGAATCGTTTTCCCGTTTCGTGCCAGGACTGCACCCCTCATGAAGTCTGCCTGTCCCCCAATGCCGCTATAGTACATCTTTCCTATTGATTCTGCTGTTGCCTGGCCAGTAATGTCTATCTCCAAGGCGCTGTTTATCGCGGTCATGTTTTCATGCTGGGCTATCACCAATGGATTATTGGTGTAATCGATAGTCCGAAATTCGATACCGGGATTATCGTTTATGAACTCGTACGTGGCTTCAGCACCCATGCAGAAGGTGGCTACAGTCTTGCCTCGGTTGACCGTTTTTCTTGTGTTGTCGATCACACCTTCTTGCATGAGCTGTACGATGCCATCCGTCAACAATTCGGTATGCACCCCAAGGTGCTTTTTATCACGAAGGTTCGCCAGAATAGCGTTCGGTATGCTGCCGTACCCTACCTGGATGGTGTCGCCATTCTGAACTATGCGGGCAACGTACTTACCAACCCTGCGGGCTATGTCATCTGGAACCTTTGTTCCGTATTCCAGCAATGGTTCCTTGTGTACCATTATGAAATCTACGTTCTCTACGTGTATGAAGCCATCTCCATGCACACGAGGCATGTTTTCATTTACCTGAGCCATTACAAGCTTAGCACTTTCCACAGCAGCTTTTGTTATATCCACGCTCACGCCAAGACTCATATACCCATGCTTGTCTGGCGCCGATGTCTGGATGATCGCCACATCTATTGGAACGAATTTTCGTCGAAAGAGATCTGGCACCTGAGAAAGGAATATAGGTGTATAATCCGCAAGTCCCTCGTTAACAGCCCCCCTCGTGCTGTTTCCTATGAAGAATGAATTGTGCCGGAAATTATACTTGAATCTCTCCTCAGTGTAAGCCGCAACTCCAAATGTCCACACATGAAAAACCTCTGCATCAAAGAAAGCCTTTGGATGTGATTCTACATACTTTGTGAGTGCTCTGACAAGATACTGAGGCTCACCACAACCTGTAGCGATGAATATTCTGTCACCACGATGAATATTGCCAAATATTTTCTCTTCTGAGGCGAATTTTTCCGGATATTTCCTCTTTATATTGTCCAATTCATCGCTCAAGAGCATTTACAGCCCCCTTTAGCTTTACGTCCATGGCTTCAGGCAACGCGTTCATATCCACACTCCGGATATATACCCCCTGGATACAGTCATAGCTTTCCCTCCTCTAAAAACTATCAGGCGGACTTTTTATACTTGCAATACTGGCTTTGCTAACATGCATGCAAATCTCTGTGGTTTTCGAACTTTTATGCCCTAAAAGCTCCTGAACATATCTTAATTAGCCCCTTTGGGAGTGCACGAATTGGCTATGTAAATTACTCTTACCGTCCGATCCACTGATTGTCAAGAATAAAAGTCGAGAACGGTTTAACGGACGGTAAGTCAGACGATTAACCCAATGGCGACAAGGTGGTAATTATGGAGACTGTGGATAAGATGGAAAAATAAGCCATTGCTTACCGTTAGTTAGCAAAAAAACGACACTGATAATCCCCGCATCTTGCAAAATCTACAAAATAACTAAAACGGACGAAGTTAAGAGAGATTACTTGCCCTCTCCACTCGCCCTTTTTTTCATCAGGGTTGCGTGCATGGCATGGCGTTTCTGAGCGGACAAGACAACCTTGCGAAGGCGGATGGATTTGGGGGTCACTTCCACAAACTCATCTTCACGGATGAAGCTGATGGCCTGCTCCAGCGTGGGAGGAATAACCCGGGACAAAATGACATTGGCGTCCCTTCCTGCGGCGCGCATGTTGCTTAATTTCTTTTCTTTACAGGGATTTACATCTATATCCTTGTCTCGGTTATGTTCCCCGATAATCATACCTTCATAAACGGGCTCTCCAGGGGTGATAAATAGTCTCCCCCGTGGCTCCAGGTTAAACAGGGCATAGGCTACTGCCGAACCGCTACGGTCAGCCACGAGAGACCCCGTGAATCGGCTAGGATAGTCTCCCTTATACTCCCCATAGCCACTGTAATAGGAGTGCATAATACCGGTTCCACGCGTATCGGTCAGAAATTCATCCCGGTAGCCGATCAACCCTCTAGCTGGGATGGAAAACTCAACCCGGACCCGCCCTTTCCCATTGCTTGTGAGGTTTGTCATTTTGCCCTTGCGCAGGGATAACTTCTCCGTGACGATGCCAAGAAATTTTTCTTCACAATCGACCATTAACTGTTCCATTGGCTCCAGCTTTTTGCCATTGTCATATTTGAAAATCACCTCGGGTCGTCCCACACAGAACTCAAACCCTTCCCTGCGCATGGTTTCAATAAGGATAGCCAATTGAAATTCACCGCGTCCCTTGACAACAGCGGTCTCCTGATCCCCGGCCTCCACCTGTATGGCCACATTCCGAAGGGTTTCCTTCAGGAGCCGTTCCATAATCTTACGCGACTGAACATACGTGCCTTCTTTACCGCTCAGGGGGGAATCGTTGGCCGTAAATTTCATAGAGACGGTCGGTTCTTCCACCCTGATTCGGGGCAGGGCATGGGGAATCTCCCGGTTGCAGATGGTATCACCAATCTTGACATCCTCGATACCCGAGAGAACCACGATGTCGCCGGGCCTTACCTCATTTACTTCTCTCAGTTTCATCCCTTGATAGACTTGAAGGCTGGTGACCTTGAGAGGTTTGACAATCCCGTGCTCACCGACGCAGACGAGATTATCCTGGGAACGGGCTGCCCCGTTGAAAATCTTTCCGACGGCCAGGCGCCCCAGATAGTCCGAGTAGCCCAAATCCGACACAAGCATTTGGAAGGGCGCACCGGGTGTGAAAGCAGGACCAGGGATTTCCGAAAGGATGGCTTCCATGAGCGGATTGAGGTTTTTCCCATTTTCGTTCAGCGACTTCATCGCGATACCGTCGCGGCCAATCGCATAAAGCAGGGGAAATTCAAGTTGTTCATCTGTGGCGTCCAGGTCGATCAAAAGGTCATAGATCTCGTCCAGGACCTCATAGGGTCGGGCATCCTGTCGGTCGATTTTGTTGATGACAACGATAATCTTAAGCCCGGCGCTCAGGGCCTTGCTGAGAACAAAACGCGTCTGGGGAAGGGGTCCCTCCGAGGCGTCCACCAGAAGGATGGCCCCATCGGCCATGGAAATGGCGCGTTCCACCTCGCCGCCGAAATCGGCGTGGCCGGGGGTGTCAATAATGTTGATGCGCACGTTGTTCCATATTACGGAGCAGTTTTTTGCCGCGATGGTGATGCCCCGCTCCCGTTCCAGCTCCAGGGTATCCATAAGCCGCTCATCGACTTTCTGGTTGGCGCGGAACAGCCCGCTTTGCCGGAACATAGCGTCCACCAGGGTGGTCTTGCCGTGGTCCACGTGGGCGATAATGGCGATATTGCGTAATTTCTCATTAATAACTTTGTCTTCCATCACTTGATTCAGCCTCTATTTCTGGGATATTCTTCCGTTGATTGGGAAACGGATGATACACCTTTCTGGAATAAATGCAAGGAGGGAAGAACTCCCAAAATCCGCGATTGGATTTGAGGGGACCTGGGATTTTTGCTCAAACCGATCCAGAAAGCGGGTGAGGAGCGTGGTTTTTCCTACCTGACGGGGACCGTAGAGAATGAGCACCTTGTTGGGTTGAAGGGGTTGTTCAAGCGCGTCATATACACGAGGGATAAACATAGGAACACGCTACACCATTCCATGAAATAAATTTTATGGAAATTAGACACCGATTTCGCGGATGGATGCGGATTAAAAAAAGGAAGGCAAAGGACGGAGATAGAGGTAGGGGACTTACACAAGATTATAACTTGACAGGCTGTAGGTATAGGCACTAATCTTCATCCTTGACAGTTTGAAGCAATTGGCAAAAAAGCGCCGAACAATCGCATACACGCAGACCGTGAATAGCCACCGAAACTTAATTACAGCCTCAAAAGCACAATAAAAGCCATATATTTATATTGACATCTGTATTGATCTGCCGTATTTTAGTTATATGACGAAACAGTCCGATTTTGAGTGGGATTCTTCCAAAGATAGGTTGAATCAAGAAAAACATGGTGTCTCCTTTGCTTTAGCGCAGCTTGCTTTTCTGGATCACAATCGTGTCATTTTAGAGGACCTGGAGCACAGCGATGATGAAAGGCGCTATTATTGTCTTGGCAGAGTCGCCGGTGGAATTTTGACCGTAAGATTTACCTATCGGAAGAACAAAATTAGAATATTTGGTGCCGGGTACTGGCGAAAGGGGGAAAAGATATATGAAAGGGAAAATAAAATACACGGATGAGCCGATTGGAAAGGTGAAGGTTATTCCGGACTTCCTTCCTTCACCTGAAGAACTTGCGCTGAAGGACGAGACGGTTAAAGTCACTATTGTCCTTAGCAAGGCCAGCGTAGAATTCTTTAAAAATGAGGCAAAGAAATACAATACTCAATATCAGAAGATGATTCGCAGATTACTGGACGAATATGCTATTCACCAATCCTGAATTATTCATAACAACCTAATTCACTCGGATGTGAGTTTCGCTGCCGCTCCACTCACACCGGTGATTCGGAGCGATCCACAATTGCTGCCCAAATGACCACAAAGGGAAGAAATTATCCGCACGGGTTGCATATACGTTTCAGGGGAGAAAGGGGCAAATAATTTTGTCAGATACGAACAGTTGACAAAGTCGGGGACCGCAACAGTTTTTCTTTCTTGGAACTAACGCCACATCATTTCTTTTTGGTCATACGTTGCAAGATTTCTTTGATCTTATTCAATTCCTGGCCATATTTTGCCCAGTTACCCTGTTTCAGATATTCCAGCGCCTTGTTGTAATGGTCCAGGGCCTTTTGCGCCATGTCGGTCAGTGGTCCTGTTGGCAATCCGGCGAGGGCTTTTTTTATCTGCGCTGGAGGAACGGCCTCTATCGAAAAGACGGCCCGCAGGGTATCATCCAGTGTGTCTCGCATCTGCAATTGATCTCCAAGCGCAACGATGACGCGCTTTAATTCCGGCATCTGGCTTTGTTCCGACTGGAGGTAAACAGGCTCTACATAAAGGAAAGTATGTTCAATCGGAATAACAAGCAAATTCCCTCTGATCACGCTGGACCCCATTTGCCCCCAGAGGGTCAACTTGGAGGAGATATCGGGTTTTTGGTTTATCCGGGCGTCAATTTGCAACGGTCCGTAAATCAACTTTTCCTTGGAGAGTCTGTATTCCACCAATTGGCCATAATTGCTGCCATCACACCGGGAGCACAGCCAGGCCACCATATTGTTCTTCTTCTTTGGCGTAAAAGGGAGCATTAAAATAAACTCCTCTGCTTTGGTGTCCGGCAGCCTCATAATGATATAATAAGGCAACATTGCCTGCTCACTCTTATTGTAAACCTCCGTCGGCAAACTCCACAAATCTTCCTGATTATAGAAAACCTGGGGGCTTTTCATGTGGAATGTATTGTACATTTCCCCCTGGATCAGGAATAAATCCATGGGATAACGTATATGCTGTCTTAGGAATGCGGGCATCTGGCTGATGGGTTTAAACAGGGTAGGGAAAATTTTCTCATAGGTCTGAACCACCGGATCTGAGGGATCAATGACATAGTAGGAAACGTCTCCATTATACGCATCTATGACTACCTTTACTGAATTGCGAATGTAATTGATCCCCCTGTTGTTTTGTGACTGCGAAAGAGGCTGTGAGTAAGGGAACATGTTCGATGTAGTATATGCGTCATGAATCCAGTACAGCTTGCCATCCTTGCCCGCTACCAGGTAGGGATCAGAATCATACATTAGAAAAGGCGCAATGGTATTGTCGCGGTCCGTGATGATTCGATGGAACATGATACGACTGTTGCTTGTCAGGTAGCGAGTCAGCAAGATTTTTATGTCAGAAATGTCCCAGGTGTAAACCAGCCT
>JALTEW010000252.1 GCA_027073795.1 bacterium
TAGCAATAAGAGTCTTAATGATTTTAAAGTTGGGGGACTTCCCATGAAACCTTCCTCCCTTTCCAAAACGCAGATAAAGCAAACCCATGGTGATGGAACAGCCTCCTATGACAAGGAAGACTTTTTGCCATGACATCCATCTTAGGAAGAGTTCCGCTAAAAGCGGGGCGGTTATGAACCCTAAGTTGGGGGCCCATTCGTGGACGGAAAAGGCCTTGCCCCAGTTCTGCGGGGAAACGAGGTGGGTAATGGTTGCCAGCCCTGAAGGCAGATAAAGGCCTGTCACAAATCCCAGGATTACAAGACAGGCAATGATTGCCTCATAGGACGTGAAGGTCGACAGGAGAAGCAGAGTGATTCCTATCCCAATCCCGCTGAGGGCAATGACGTTTTTGTGGGAGATCCTCTTGTTGATAAAACCTGAAAGGAGAAGACCTGTGCAGTATCCAAGAGACATGAAAAAGAAAAAAGACCCTGCCCTGGTGTGGCTGATGGCGAGGTCTTTTTCGATAGTTGGCATCAAGGGGGCAAAAATAACCCGCGAGATAAAATTGAGGTAGAAGATAGAAGCCAGGAAAAGGATGTGAGGGATAGAGGCCTTCAAAGATACCTGATAGGGGAAGGACGCTTCGGAAGATGTTTTTAGGGACATGAATCTCCCTTTTGGGCACTGGTTTGCCCGGCCTGGTTATAGTGGTAATTTAGAATATATTTGGGTTACAATAATGTCAATACGGTTTTACATGATTCCGAGTATCTCTCTTGCTTCAGAAGGGGTAGCAAGAGCCCGGCCGTATTCCTTCGCGAGTTTTGTGATTCTTTCGACGAACTGAACATTCGATTTCGCCAGAACACCCTTGGCGAAATAGATGGTGTCTTCCATGCCCACCCGGACATGGCCACCCATGATTATGGCCATCATCGCCATGGGCAATCCCCCACGTCCCGCACCCAGGACAGACCAGGTGGCGCCTTCAGGCAAATGTTCCTGGAGGTGAATGAGGGCCTTGGGTGTGGCGGGAGCACCATACGGCGTTCCCAACACGAGCTGGAAATGCAGGGGAGGTTCTAAGTCACCCGCCTCAGCCATCCTCAGGCATGTCATAATCATGCCCAGGTCAAAAACCTCCAACTCAGGTTTGACCCCTGCCTCTTTCATTCTCCGGGCAGCTTCTTTCAGGAAATCAGGGGGATTCGCGAAAAGGGCGTTTCCCAGGTTGATGGAACCGGCGTCGAAAGAGGCAAGTTCCGGTTTTAGACTCAGGGGGGCGAGACGCTGATCCGTGGGAAGATTTTTCCCAGGGATGCCGCTGGTTGTCAGGCAAAGGATCAGGTCAGTTTGCTCTCTCAGGGGTTCTACCACCTGTTTAAATATCTCAATATCCTGACACCCCAGCCCTGTTTCAGGGTCCCTGACATGAATATGGACAATGGAAGCGCCGGCTCGCCAGCACTCGATTGACGACTGAACAATTTCCTCGGGTGTAATGGGAATATAGGGGCTTTGTTTTCTTGTTATGCGGCTGCCGGTAATAGCGGCGGTAATGATAAGTGGTTCCACATGTACTCCCTTGATGGTTCTTCCGCTGGGGGTTGATTGTGAGCCGGCTAAGCGATGCCGAGGGACGATAGCGTTTCCTCGGTTGGGATGCCGTTCTTGGACCAGCCGCGAAGCTCATAGTAATGAGGCAACATCTTGTCCAGTTCACAAACGTGACCCTTGCCTGGGCCGTCCGGCAGGGGTTCCCCTACGATACGTTTGGGAAGAGTGTCATCCTTGGCACTGAACCCCGCCTTGATGAGGAAAAGCCGCTCCGCGTTAAAGATACGCTCCCCCACTTTCAACAGACTCTTGGCATCGTAGCGGGTTCCCATGGCGGCGTTCAGCAGTTCAGCAATTCCGAAGGGCAAGAGATCCAGCGATTTCGTCACATAGTTTCGTATGGAGAAAAAGACACAAAGACCTGCCGCGTCGATAACGGCAAAGAGGTCCTGGAGAGTTTTTACCAAGGAAGGTTTGTCTTCCCATGTTAGGGGGTCGAGAGAAAGAGGGACACCGAGGATCTCCAGGTAGGCGGGATCGCCCCGCATGTGACTGGCACCGATATTGGAGGTAGCGTAGGCCAGGCCCATTCCCTTTTCCGCCCGCGGGTCGTAACCGGCAAACTCCTGTTTCTTGGCCACAATAGCCAGCTCCGGGTGCCCATAGGCCTGGGCTAGACGGGCACTTCCCTCGGCTAATTGGTCGCCGAAACCTTCTCGCCGGGCCGTCAGCTGGCACATTTCTACCAGGGCTTCTCCATCTC